>NZ_JARBEA010000024.1 GCF_028863945.1 Jeotgalibaca caeni
ATGGGTGTAGGTCATTCGTGATCACTCCTATGTATTCTTTGGTCGGAATTACAATTTGAGTGTACCACGAATGGCTTATTTATTTGTCTAGCTTAATTTTACAATCGGCGTACTTAAAATAAAAAGATAGGAGATGCACAATGACTTACGACTTTCAAACACCTGTGAATCGAAAAAACACCGGCTCGGCAAAATGGGAGCAAATGTACGCCTGGAATCCTGATGTGGCAGCGGATGTTATTCCCCTTTCCGTCGCCGATATGGAATTAAAAAGTCCTCCTGAAGTGACAGAAGGATTACGGGACTATCTAAACGATGCTGTTTTAGGCTATACCATTCCTTACCCAGCCTTTCAAGAATCCGTTGCTGCTTGGCAAAAAAACCGCCACGGTTGGGACATTGAACCGGAATGGGTCGTACAGACGCAAGGTGTGGTCGCCGCGTTTTACGCCGCTATTCGCGCTTTTTCCAGCAAAGGAGATGGCGTTCTCCTCTTTCGGCCGGTTTATTATCCCTTTGGATCAGCAATAGCGGACAATGAGCGGACGGAAGTAAACATCCCTCTTCTTGAGCAAGATGGATTCTACACCATTGACTTCGAGGCTTTTGAGACGGCTGCCGCAAAACCGGAAAATAAAATTTTACTATTTTGCAGTCCGCATAATCCGGTGGGTCGCGTATGGACCATGGAGGAACTGGCACGAGTTGCGGAGATTGCGGTTAAACACGAGCTGCTTGTGATTTCCGATGAAATTTGGAATGACTTGGTGTTCAAAACAAATCCGCACACAGTTTTAGCGACGGTCACGCCAGCACTGAAGCCGTATCTCATTACCTGTACTTCTCCTTCCAAAACGTTTAACCTGGCAGGAATGGGAATTTCGAACATTATCATTGAAGACGACTCGTTGCGTCATCAGTTCAGTAGAGAAGTGGCGCAAGTAAGAGGGGATATGATTGGACCTTTGAGCTACAAGGCCTGTGAACTCGCCTATGCAAAAGGTGCTGCTTGGCTGGATGAATTGTTGGAGTTGGTTCTGACCAACCAAAAACTTGTCCATGACTTTTTCAAAAATAACTTTCCTCAAATAAAAGCGCCGATTTCAGAAGGAACCTACCTGCAGTGGATTGACTTCCGTGCTCTCGGTATGGCGAATGAAGAGTTGGAAGAATTTTTGCATGAAGAAGCGCAATTCTTTACCGATGAGGGGTATATTTTCGGTATCGATGGCAGTGGTTTTGAGCGCATCAACGTTGCCTTGCCAACCCATCTATTACAAGTTCAATTGGATTATTTGGCTGCAGCTTTACGAAAAAAGGGTTGCTAACTTTTCATTCAATTTTCGGTAGATAGCTTTCATTTCTGCCTCTGTACTTTTTTCTACGGCTTCATCGAATGCCATCCAAGCAACCGCACTGTTTTCTGCTGGATTAACGGTGAGTTCCTCTTCCAAAGCTTCCAATAAGTAGGTGAGGTTCAAATGAAGGTGAGCAGGAACGATCTTTCCTTTTTTCACATGTTCAGCAACTGGCAACACTTCAATCGAATAAATGTGTGAGTGAACCGGTTTGATTTCCTTTAGGCCGGTTTCTTCTTTTGCTTCCTTGATTGCCACCTTCAGCAAGTCTGCCTCCCCGTCGGCGTGCCCGCCAACCCAAGACCAAGACTGATAAATGTGATGGTACACCATGGCAACTTTTGTGTGCGTCGGGTTCAGCACCCAAGCGGAAGCGGTGAAGTGAGCATGGGTATTTTCTCTTGTTAACAAGGCAGCCTCCTTCTCCAAATAAGCGAGGATCTGCTCTTTAGCTGCTGCTTCTTGTTCGTTATAGGGTGTGTAAGCTGAAATTTCCTTTTTTAAGTCCAAGTGGGTACACTCCTGTGCTAGTCTATTTTCTGGAACATATTGACAGCCGGCTGCGTTAAATCCCCGGTCTCCATATAGGCTTGAAAATCCTTGATCCGAAACAAATCTTTCGGTTCTAAAAGGAAGAAATAAAGGGTAAACGGGTAACGGCAGCATTTGGCGACAATGTGGTTGTGTCCTTTATAAGCATACCACCAAACTTCATAGCGTTGGTTGTCAATCATGCATTCATCCTCTAAAAGGGTAAATTCATCACAGCCCTTTCGTTCCAATAAATGGGAGATGGAAATCTCCTTCTTCCAATTTCCTTGCTGCAAAAGCTTCATGTTCCCCACCTGCCTCTTCCTACTACTGATTGACGTGATACTTTTTAACGACGACTTGATTGCGTTGGTTTCTCTGACCGTAAATGACAATGGAATTTCCTTCCGCGACATGAAACAGGAAGTTCAGCGAATGAGTCTTAATCAGACAATTCTCCTTCGCTTCTCCATCTGTTTTGAGCGTAAAGCGGACGAGCGGCTTCTCTTCTAATTTTACGACTTTTATTTTTTCAACTTCGCCTTTCCAATAGGTGCGATCATTCATATCCATCCCTCGCCTTCTTTTTCTTCTATTATACGAACACACGTTCTTAAAAGTCAAGCGAACATCTTTCTTTTTCATCCGACAATTTGCTTGGTATACTAAGAAGGAGAGGAGTCGATGAACGTGAACCAATATCAAATGCAAGCAACGAAAACAGAAAAAATAATCTTTGGGATGGGATGCTTCTGGAGCCCGGATAGTTTGTTTGGTGCTCAGCCAGGTGTCATCCAGACCTTAACAGGATTCGCTGGCGGAACCACTTCTTCCCCTACTTACCGCTCCATCGGCGACCATACGGAAACCATCGAAGTGATTTTTGATCCGACCATCCTTTCCTGTGCCGATTTATTGCGTCTCTTTTGGCAAAGTCACGACGCAACAAAAGACCGCTCTTATAAAGAACGGCAGTATATTTCCCTATTAGTCTTGCAAAATGAAGAACAAAAACAGATCGCCGAGCAAGTAAGGACCGAAGAAGAAACGCGACAAGGTCGTCCTATCGATACGGAAGTACAGCTCTTGACGCCTTTTTATCCGGCCGAACCTCATCACCAAAAATATTATTTGCGCAGATTCAAGAATGCGACCGCACGGATCCAGTCCCTCTTTCCGACTGAGGAAGCATTTATCCAAGCGACCATCTCGGCACGGCTGAACGGATTTGTCCGTGAAAAAACGAAACTTCCAGCGATTAAGGAAGAGATTGCTACATGGGGGCTGGAAGAAGCGGCCTATCAGACGCTTCTGGATACGTTGACGCAATTAAAATGGTAAGTTCTTGATCGTGGTCAATTTTTTATTTCCCTATTTACTTTAAGCTGAATACATCAGCAAACAAAGGAGCAGTTACCTATGGAATCTCCAACGCATTGTCATCATCGCTCTCATAAGACCTGTGTTTCCCTCGTACCGATCTTTAATCATTTGTCGGATGAACAGATGGCGGATATTGCAGCTCTAGCTCGGTCCAAACATTATAAAAAAGGTGAGTTCTTGTATCAGCCAGAAGAAACTTCGGATGCCCTCTACATCTTGAACCAAGGGATGGTGCGAATTTTCCATCTGACCGAGTCTGGTAAGGAACAACTCGTACGATTCTTGCAACCGGGCGACTTTACAGGTGAGATGGCACTCTTTCGCTCTTCGGTCCACGAATCCTTTGCCCAAGCAGTGAAGGATACCACCATTTGCATCTTGAAACGGGAGGATTTACAGCCCCTTTTAGCAAAATATCCGGCGATTTCCTTAAAAATCATGGAAGAATTCTCGAGGCGTCTGGATCAATCAGAAAAACAAACCACTCTGGTCGCGACCGAAAAAGTCGAGGCTCGTTTAGCAGTATTTCTAGTAGAATTGATGGAATTAGGCGAGAACGAAGTCACGTTACCGATGAGCAAGAAGGATTTGGCATCTTATTTAGGAACGACCCCTGAAACAATCAGCCGGAAACTCAGTTCATTGGAAGAGAACGGCTTGATTACTCAAGTAACCAATAAGCGCATCCGAATCAATGATGTTGATGCGTTGTTATTGGTTTAACGGAACCCATTTATAAACGAAAAAGGAGGAAGCAGATTTCCCTGCTTCCTCCTTTTGGTTGGTTATTTTCCTTCATAGGCGTCCCGTATGGCTTGGATGTCCAGCTTCTTCATCGGCAGAAAGGCGGCAACCGCTCGTGCCTTCGCTGCTTCATCGTCTGATTTCATCATCTCGTCCATCTCGCGCGGTGTAATCTGCCAAGAGACACCAAATTGATCCTTGAGCCAGCCGCATTGTTCCGCTTCAGGCACTGCGGACATTTTTTCCCAATAGTAAGCAATTTCAACTTGGTCTTCACAATAGACGATAAAAGAAATGGATTCATTGAAAGAAAAATTGTGTTCTAAGCTGCTCTCCGACAGAAGAAAACTTGTTCCTTCTAAACGAATGGAAGAAAACATTACTGCTTCAGGATCTTCTCCGCCTTCATTGGTTCCGTATCGATATACTTCACCCACAGCCGTGTTCGCAAATACGTCTGCATAGAAAGCCAACGCCTCATCTACTTTGCGGTACTGATCTCCCACAAATAGAAGCGAAGGATAAATTTTTTGTTCTGTTGGCTCTGTTACGTACATTAATTGCCATGACAAGCCGTACTTGTCATTCAACCAGCCAAATCGCTCGTTAAATGGATACGTTCCCAGCTCCATCAAAACCGTTCCATCTTCCCTCAAAGCTTCCCAGAGTCGGTCCACTTCTTCTATTGTCTGGCAATAAACTGAAAAGGAAACAGAGGGATTAAGGGTGAAAATGGGACCTGCTGAAATAGCAAAAAATTCCAATCCTTCCAGTGTAAATGATAGTTGCTCACTATCACCGGACGGTGTGTCTTTTATAACGGTAACCCAGTTTATTTGCGAATGTTCAAAAAGAGACGTATAAAACCGAGCAGCTTCCAATGCTTCATGATCAAACCAGAGACTTGGCACAATCTTTTGCATGGTCTTTCTCCTTTACTATTCCACCCTTTGCGTGAACGATTACCCTACGTAACTGCCTAAAAGGAACCCTGCCAACAATACAACAATCGGAATGGAGAGGATGAAGAGTAAGATACCAATTAATGAACGGTCTTCTTGCCACACAATCGCGATCAACCCGCCAAACAGGCTGATAAACGCACCTACGATTCCGGTGACAGCTAATAAGAATAAGATCCAATCGATGAATCGATTGCCTCCGATTCGAGGTACAGCAAGTCCTACCAGTATCCAAGTCGCAAAGAAATAACCAATTCCGCATGCAGAAATCTTCCCTAAATCAGTTTTTGGCCGAAATGTGAACTTCATCAAGCATCCTCCGTTGTCCGATTCTTTTTCTTGCCTTTATTTTACCACTTTCTTGCTGCTGCCGTCTTGATAATTTATTTCATATCCTTCTTGAATGTTGAAAATATAGACGTTGAACCGCAAGGCATCGTCTTCTACTGATTGGGCCATCATGTGGACACCACGAGCAACGAGCTCATCCTCACGGAAAATAGGTTCTACTAAATAGCGCACATGATTATTCGTCTGTTCCAAGTAGTAATCAATATCGTTCTCAAAGCGCAACATGTGTGGATTGTTCAAGCTCCGCGTACCCGTCATTAAATTTCGGATATTATTATTCTCGCCGGTGAGCTGGAATCCAATCAAATGGCTCCGGTTGTACAACCATTGTCCATTGTCCAACTTTTTCTGCTTCCACCCAGTTGGATCAATATAGAGCGGTTCGCGCTCTTCTGTTGGGAACAAGTCTGTCCCTAACATCGCATGGCCCGGTCCCACTCGGTTCAGATGATCAATCTCACTGAACTCTTGCCAACTGCCATCGTCTAGCGACAATTCGTCATCCGTAAAGGTTGGCATATTGTCATTAATCTCAACAACTTGATTGACACCATCGTACTCTAAGTAGGTAAGCTCCGATTCCGGGATGGTATGGGTCATGAAAACTTTATCAATCCAGCCTTCAATTACCGGAATCGGTTGAGTCATCAAGAGGAACAACACTGCTCCAATTGCCAAAACTCCATTTACCACTTTCAAAGGGACATCTAATTCGTCTTTTCTTTTTCTTCCTCTAGCCATTTATTCCTCTGTTCCTTTTCCTTTCTGAAACCCTTCTTCACGCAAGTATGCCTCGCATGCTTCTTTGGTTTTGAAAATTCCTTCCACTTGGTCATTCGGTAAAAGAACCGACCAGGTTGGATTCTCATAACACAAGCGCAGCACTTCACCCGCATTTTCAAACCACAATTCCGTATAGCCTTCTTCATAACCATCTTCTGTTTTTTTCAAAAAGGAGATGGCTTCTTCCACGAGCTTACGGATGGTTGCTTCGTCTTCTTCGAGTACTGAAATGTACCCTTTTTTCGTTTCTTCTTTCGGTAAATACCCAGCATAAATAAAGGCATTTCCATTTGGATGCAAGAAGCGGACGACGATTGTCTTCGCTACTGCGCTGTCTTGGAAGTGATAATTGTAGCGATTCAATGATACAGGCACAGATGCTAATTCTGGATAGCTGTCGAAAATTTCTTTTTTCTCTTCAAAGGTTAGTACCATGTCGCTTTTCCTCTTTTCTTAAATATAATATAAATTCTCTGATGAATAGACCGGGTCACTCGTAATATCGATGCCTAAGCTACGCAACAGCTGCTCGTCATCTTTCTTCAACATCACAGTAGAATGGGCCTGAACACCCGATAAGTTCGAAAGTTGATTGTAACACACTTGAGCCGTTGGATTCGTTACCGCACTGATTGCTAGCGCAATTAAGATTTCATTTGCGTTCAAAACAGGCATCCGTGTCTCCAAAACTTCCGCTTTCATCTTTTGAATGGTTTCTAGAATTTGGGCAGACAACAATGGAATTCCGTCCGATACATTTGCCAACGTTTTAATTGAATTCAAAATAGCAGCGGAGGAAGAATCCATCAAACTCGAACTCCGACCTGTCACAATCCGACCGTCATTTAATTCGAACGCCATTACGGCTTTCGTTTCACTCATCCCGTCTCGATTCCGCACTTCTTCTGCATACAAGCGAGCTGGCTTCACAGCCGGACGGTCTTCTTGTTTTAAGTTTGCTTCTTCTAGCAAGATTTTCATCCGGTACAGGGTATCTTCACCGATCAAGCCTTTTTTGTAATCACATTCCGTGGTAAAGCTGCGCCGAATCATTTCTTGTTTGGAAGCTTCTTGAACCACTTCATCATCGATGATCCCAAATCCAACTCGGTTCACGCCCATATCGGTTGGCGATTGGTAGACGGATTCTTTTCCAGTAATCTTTTCGATGATCCGTTTAATGACTGGGAATGTTTCAATATCACGGTTGTAGTTGACCGCGATTTCTTGGTATTTCTCAAAATGGAAGTTATCAATCATGTTGACGTCTTTCAAATCAACAGTTGCTGCTTCATAAGCCAAGTTTAATGGATGCTTCAACGGTACATTCCAGACAGGGAACGTTTCAAACTTCGAGTAACCTGCCTTTTTGCCTAATTGATTCTCGTGATACAGCTGGTTCAAGCAGGTAGCGAGCTTGCCGCTTCCGCCGCCTGGAGCAGTCACCACAACAATCGGCTTCGTTGTTTCGATGTATGAATTTTGGCCGAAACCTTCTTCACTGACAATTAAGTCCACTTCCGATGGGTAACCTTCCAAACTTTGGTGCGTATATACCTTGATGTCGCGTTTTTCCAACTTGTTAATGAACATCCGCGTCGAAGGTTGTCCGTGATAACGGGTAATGACGACACTGTTTACTTCTAAACCATATTCCCTAAACTCATCGATTAAGCGAAACACATCCATATCATACGTGATTCCATAGTCACCGCGGATTTTATTCCGCTCAATGTCACCCGCGTACACACAAATAACGATTTCTACTTTTTCCTTCAATCGTTGCAACATCTTGATTTTTGCATCCTCGTCAAAACCAGGAAGTACCCGTTTCGCATGCTTATCACCAATTAACTTGCCACCGAACTCTAGATACAATTTATCATAATCATTTACACGTTCTAAAATATAGCGGGATTGCTCTTCAATATATTTTTTTGAATCGAAACCAATTTTATACATACCCGACCTCCAGTAATTATTTCTTCCCGAAACTCAACTCTACTTATTATAGAGATTTTTCACGTCTTAGCAAAGCACTCATTTCTTATTTTGGGCTTTTTCTTGCATCTTGTCCAGCTTATTCTTAGAAGCATTGACAAACATTGAACAAAGACAGTATAATTATTTCGTTAGCACCGATTATACGAGCCGTTAGTTCAGCGGGAGAATGCTTCCTTGACAGGGAAGAGGTCACAGGTTCAAATCCTGTACGGCTCATACGTAAAAAGAAGAAGTCCAAATGGGCTTCTTCTTTTTTTGTTGAACGAGAATGGCTCATTCGGACAAGTAGCCCTCTTTTTTATGCCCCACCTGGCCGAATCTGAGCTAGCTCGGACAAGTAGCACAGTTTTTCACCCCTCACTTGGCCGAACCAGAGCCAGTTCGGTCAAGTAGCTCCGTTTTTAAATCCTCACTTGGCCGAACTGAATTCACTGACCGCCAACTTCTTGTTAAATTCCCTTAAAGCAACAAAAAAAGGAGGAAGAATCCTCCTTTTTACCACTCATTCCAATTGGCAAATGTTTTTTGGTACTCTTTGATGATGGTATCTTTTTGCTTTTTCAAAGTGGTTAGAGCAGCGAGTAATGGTCCGGATTCCTCTATCATCTCGCAATCTTCCTTCTGGCGTTCAATCGCTTCTTCGACTGGCTCATAAGGTGCTGCCACTTTAATGTCATCCAACACGCGGAAGATTTGTCGTTTCAAGCGCTCCATCCGCGCGGGCTCGGCTGCTTTGATTTCTTCAAGTTGTTGGACCATATAGCCAAAGGACAGATGCCGCAACATGCGACCATTTTTCACATGAACATATTCTTTTTGAAACGGGGTGACACCAGGCGCTTGGCCGTGAATCTGATACCAGCCGTCATAAATTTCCCAGATGCCGTCGCCTTCTTCAGGTTGGAAATCGCGCTTCAGGCGAAACACCTTGTCTTCACCGGTAATTTCCGCTACCCAACGCTTCTCGTCTTCGTTTGGCAATAGTTGTAATCGTTGTGGTTCCACTATTCTCACTCCTCTCTCAATAAAATATGCAAACAATCACCATTTCCTTTTTAGGAAAGAAAAGAAGACCGGAATAAATTCCAGTCTCTTTCTGCTACCATCATTATTCGGTACGTAATGCTTCTACAGGGTCTTTCTTCGCTGCCATGCGTGATGGGATGATCCCCGCAATTACTGTCAAAACGAGACTGATGATCACAAGGGCAACTCCGCCAAGTGGTGGCAAGGAAGATACACCTGCGATACCCGTTATGTTTTGGATGATGAGGCTGATTGGAATATTCAGCAACACCGTAATTCCAATCCCGATTAATCCAGAGAATAGCCCGATGATGAAGGTCTCTGCGTTAAAGACACGGGAGATATCTTTTTGGGAAGCTCCGACACTGCGCAGGATTCCGATTTCCTTCGTCCGTTCCAATACCGAAATGTACGTAATAATCCCAATCATGATGGAAGATACGACTAGAGAGACACTTACGAATGCAATCAATACGTAGCTGATGATATTGATAATGGAAGTAACGGAACTCATCAATGTTCCAACTAAGTCACTGTACGTAATCACATTCTCATCACGGCCTGCTTCTGTTTCGGTTGTATTGTATTCGGAAATTAAATCGGTCAATTGCTCTTTCGATTCAAAGTTGGTTGGGAAAATATTGATTTGACTAGGATTGTCTAAATCAACTGCACCCAATGTTTCCAAGTTTGTTTCTAATGTCGCATTAAAGTTTTCTTGATAAGCCGTAATCAACTCTGTTAATTCTTCCGGCGAAAGATTTGCCATATTCATTTGTTCTTCCGGAGACAAGTTCGCAACATCGAATTCTTCATCTGCGTTTTCTGGGAACGCTAGTCCGGTAAAGACGTTAATGTCCGGATTATTTCTTTGTTCTTGGACAATTTCTGCATCATTCACGGACTGGATCACATATTCTTTCAGAGCACTTGTGTACCCAATGGATCCTGTTTCTTGTCCGCCTACTGATCCTTCACTTGGCTTCATAATCCCTACGATGGTGACATCTTCGCTGTTTTCTACAACTTCTTCCATATAGGCTTCATCGTCACGTTGATCCAACCATACTGTGCCGTTGTTTTCGTAAAAGTCCGTATTCAATACGAGCTTAAAGTTCATGCCCAGCAACTCTTCGTTGGAATACGTAGAAATTTCTGGCGCTTCGTAATCTTCTCCAGCCATAACTGCCTCGAAATTCTCTGCCAATTCTTCTTGGCTTAATAATCCCAATGCATAGAGCATGTAGTCGCTCACGCGGTTGTCTTCATCGACAATCAAGACAACTTCGTGCTCATTTTCTGGCCAGCGTCCATCTAGTGTATCATATTGTTTTTCCAATAAAGCTTGGTTGTCCAACAATTCACGCCAAATGTTTGTGGAAGAAGATCCGCCCATGGAACCTCCCGCTGCGCTTTGGAGCGGGTTACCCCCACCCATTGCTTGTCCCATTCCGATTGCATCCATGACATTGGATGGATTCACTTGCATCACGCCGTCTACGCCGGCTGGATTGTAAATGTTAATAGGAATATTGTAATTGTACTGGATGGCATTGCTGTACTGTTCAACCCGGTCATCTGACTCCAAGAATTCCTTGAAGGATTCTAGATTGTTGGAATCTTTCCGGCTTGCCAAGGTTTCCATAACATCCGTCATGATGGGTGTAGAAGCAATTTCTCCTTCTGCCACTTCCGCTTGTTCTTCCGTATTAACCCCCATCAAGGCTTCCATAATCATCGCGATATCGAGCGTTGATTCTTCAATCGTTATTGGATAGGAAGAAAGGGTATCTTCTTCAATTCGTTCAATGTAATTTTGTACACCATTTGACAGAGATAAAATCAGCGCAATTCCGATAATCCCAATACTGCCGGCAAAAGCGGTCAAAATGGTCCGACCTTTTTTCGTCAGCAAGTTATTGAAACTCAAGCCCAATGCAGTAAAAAAGGACATGAAGGTTTTGTCGCTCTTTAAGACGGTGCTCTGGCGTGTATCTACGTCGCTGGCTGGATTGGAATCATTGATAATTTTCCCATCCAACACTTTAATAATCCGCGTCGAGTATTCTTCAGCCAGTTCAGGGTTATGGGTAACCATGATTACCAAACGGTCAGAAGCAATCTCTTGCAGCAAGCTCATGATCTGTACACTTGTTTCTGAATCCAACGCTCCTGTTGGTTCATCTGCAAGCAAGATTTCTGGATCATTAATCAAAGCCCGTGCGATGGCTACCCGTTGCATTTGTCCTCCAGACAATTGATTCGGGCGCTTATTGATATGGTCTTTTAATCCTACTTTGGTTAGCACTTCACGGGCACGCGTCCGTCGTTCTTCTTTCGAAACCCCAGAAAGTGTTAAGGCCAACTCCACATTTGCCAATACAGTTTGGTGGGGAATCAAATTATAACTCTGGAAAATAAACCCAACAGAGTGGTTGCGGTACGTATCCCAATCTTGTGCTTTAAAGTCTTTTGTTGATTTTCCATTGATGAGCAAATCGCCAGAAGTATAGCGATCCAATCCTCCTACAATGTTCAACAAGGTGGTTTTCCCTGAACCACTCTGTCCGAGAATAGAAACAAATTCATTGCTGCGGAATTTCAAGTTCACTCCGTCAAGCGCAAGGACCGTTTCATCTCCGGTGCGGTACTCTTTAGTAATATTCTTTAACTCTAACATCTCTTCCTCACCTTTCGAAATGACTTTCGCCAAACCTCTAAAACAATCCTTCTACCATTGCAAACACTTTGCAAAGCACAAAGAAGCCATTCTATCCTCTAGTTTAAATAGTGTGAGGAGTGATTGCAAGAAAATAATCGTTAACTTTTCCGTAAGACCTCTTGAAGAGCCTGTTCTAAATCCGTTGTAGGTTGCTGACAAACAAAATCTTCACACACAAAAACGGTTGTTTGTTCGTCCTTTTTCGGGTAAGCAGCAGCAAAGTCTGCAATCCCTTGGAACTCGCTCGCCTCTTCTGCAGCCAATACCGCAGTGTTTGGCAAGTAGTACTCTTGCAAGAAGCCAAAGTCTTCCTTCGCACCTAAAATAACGACCTCATGTCCCGGGTACTCGCTGATGAGCAGACTTTGAAGGAGGGACATCGCAGACGTAGGCGCCTTTCGTACGTCCTCCCCAAATACTTGATACAGCTCATACAAACGGTCGGTGTACATCGTGTTACCTGTTAGCTTCGCTAATTTTGCGTATAAAAATGCGGCAATCGCATTTCCAGAAGGCATCGCTCCTTCTGCAATATCTTTGTCCTTTATCAATAGGCGCTCGCTGTCATGTCCGCTGAAGAAGAATCCACCCTGCTCCTCGTCCCAGAAGAGTTCCTCCATTTCAGATGTCCATTGAACAGCTCTTTCTAAGAACGACAAATTAAAGGTAGCTTCATACAGTTCCAAATATGCCCAAGCGAGAAAGGCATAGTCATCATGGTAGGCCAAAAACTTGGTCTCTCCATCACGGTATCGCGCCATGAGTCGCCCGTCCTTCACCAACTTTGTTTCAATGAAGTGGAGCGCATCTTCGGCCAGCTTCTTATACCGGTCCTCTTGGAAAACTTTCGCTGCCCGCGCTAACCCTGCAATCATGAGACTGTTCCAACTCGTTAAAACTTTGTCATCGGTATGCGGACGCACTCGTTTCTCCCGTTCCGCCAACAAAGCCAAGCGGATGTCCTCTTGAATAGGCGGACCTTGAATGATATTCTTCCCTTCAAAGTTCCCTCTCGGCGACAAACCATGTTCCTCGACAAATTCATCGGCTTCGTCTTCACCTAACAACTGATACAACTCAGCAAAGTCAAAGACATAAAATTTCCCTTCCTCTCCTTCTGAATCCGCATCAATCGCAGAATAAAAGGCACCTGATGAATCAGTCATTTCTTGTTCAATAAAGGTAATCAACTGAGTAGCCGTATCTTTGTATACAGGTTTCTGCGTAATTTGATAGCACGTCGCCAAGACCATCAGCAACAAGGCGTTATCATAGAGCATCTTCTCGAAATGAGGAGTCTGCCAACGTCGATCTACCGTGTACCGGGAAAAGCCAAAGCTAACATGATCCCAAATGCCTCCTCGAACCATCTTGTTTAGCGTATGTTCCACCATTTCAAGCGGTTCTCTCTCTCCAGACACTTGGTGATAGTGCAGTAGAAAGAGTAGATTCTGTGGTTGCGGAAATTTTTGGGTCGTGCCAAAACCGCCAAATACAGGGTCATAGAATTGTTTCAATTCTGCATAAGCCTTCTCAATAACCGAAGCAGAGAGCCCTTCTGTCCCCTTCGTCACAATCGTTTGTTGGAGCGCTCCTGTTACGCTCGCTTCCACGTCTTTCAGTTGTGCCTTGTCTTCATGATAGATCCGGTTCAACTGCTCTAAAACTTCCATAATCCCCGGCAAGCCATGGCGCCCTTCTCTAGGGAAATACGTTCCAGCGTAAAAAGGAATCTGTTCGGGAGTCATCACAATGGTAAGCGGCCAGCCGCCATGTCCGGTCATCATCTGGCAAACTTTCATGTATAGCGAATCAATATCCGGCCGTTCTTCTCGGTCTACTTTTATCGCGATATACTTTTCATTCATGTAGGACGCAACCGTCTCATCTTCAAAAGACTCATGTGCCATCACATGGCACCAATGGCACGTTGAATAGCCAATGGAGAGAAAGATCGGTTTATCTTCCTCCTTTGCCTTTGTAAAAGCAGCTTCGCCCCATGGATACCAGTCAATTGGGTTGTCTGCATGCTGCAAGAGATAGGGTGACTTTTCGGTTGCTAAATGGTTTTGTTTCACACTAAACCCTCCTCCAGTTACTTTCCTATTATTATACTGGAAAGGCGGCAAGAAGAGAAAAAAGACGTCTGAGGGGGTTGAAAATTGATTGGTGACAGCGCTTATGCTATATTGAAATTAGCAAACACAATTGTTAGATTGGATGAAAAGAGGGATGTTTATGGCTAGAGGAGGAGGTCGCGGCGGTGGTGGCGGCGGAAGTCGTGGCGGCGGCGGATCGTTTGGTGGCTCACGCGGCGGCGGTGGACGCAGCAGCTCGGGTGGCCGAGGCGGCGGGTCGTTTGGAGGCGGCGGTCGTGGCGGTGGTTCCTGGGGCGGCGGTGGCGGCTTCGGTGGCGGTGGCTATAACCGCAGACCAGTTATTCGTACCGGCCCCGTCATCAACACATGGGGAACAAGAGGAAGGCGCACGTATGGGAATGGTCCAGGCGGTCCAGGGGGTTGTGGTTCTGGTTGCGGAACAGCCATTCTTACCCTTACCCTGATTTTTGCTGTCTTGTTTATTTTACTGCCGGCATTAGCAGGAAATTCTGGGGGATCCGGAAGCAGCTCGAATCAATCCATTACCCCTTCCACAGTAGAAAGGGAACCACTACCAGCTGGTTCTGTTAATGAAACTTCCTACTATACGGATGAATTGGGTTGGGTAGAAAACGAATCCGTTATGAATGATGGCTTGCGCCACTTCTATAAGCAAACGGGTGTACAACCACATGTTTACATTACAGGTGAAATCAATGGTTCAAGAACTGCTTCGATGCAAGAAGTAGAGGCATTCGCAAATAGCCTGTATGATGATTTGTTTACGGATGAAGCGCACTTGTTGCTCCTCTTTTATGAAGGAGTTCCAAGCCAATACATTACTTATTACGTGACGGGTACGCAAGCCAAACAAGTGATTGACGCAGAAGCGGCGAACATTTTATTGGACTACATCGATCGTAACTATTATGATAGTAGTCTAAATACGTCTGAGTTCTTTAGTGAATCATTCCGTCAAGCAGCAGACCGCATCATGGAAGTAACGACTTCACCGTGGATTCCTGTTTTTCTAGTAATCGGAGCTGTCGTTCTCATCGCACTCCTGTTCTTCTGGTGGAAGAAACGGAAAGACCAACAAGCCTTGGAAGCAAAACAAACGGAAGAAATGTTGAACAAACCGCTCCACACATTTGGCAAACAGTCAGACGCAGATGATTTAGCAAAGAAATACAGTGATGACAATTAATACCTAATTTTGAGGAGGAAATGAACAATGGCCATTCTAAATCGCTTTACCGATATTATCAGTGCAAACATCAATGCAATCATCGACCGCATGGAAGATCCAGAGAAAATGATCGACCAATACTTGCGTGACATGATGGAAGATTTAGCCGAAGTAAAACGCAGCACTGCAAGCATTATGGCAGAAGAAAACCGTGCGAAACGCGAAGTAGACCAAAATGAAGCTGAAGTGAAGAAGTATGAACAGCTTGCTAAGAAAGCTTTGGAAGCCGGCAATGAAGATGACGCTCGCATTTTCCTTTCAAAGAAACAGGAAATTGAAAGTGTCGGAGCTGGCCTTGCTTCTGCATACGCATCTGCTCATGAAAACGCAGTGAAGATGCGCCAGATGCATGACAAGTTGGCAAACGATATCGAAACATTGAGACAACGCCGTGCGATGATTAAAGGCAAAATGTCCGTTGCGAAAACCCAAGACAAAATTAATGAAGTTTCACAAAACGTTTCGAAATCACAAAGTGCGTTGGGCAACTTCAAACGGATGGAAGACAAGGCGAACCGCATGCTGGATGAATCCAATGCTATGTCTGAATTAAACACTGAACCAATCGACCAAGCGAAAGCATTGGAAGAGAAATACGCAACCCAAACTTCTGCAGCAGTTGAAGATGAATTGACGCGTATGAAACAAGAACTGGGACTCTCCCCAGCTATTGAAGAAGATGAGAGCGAAAGCTCAGTAGAATAGGGAGTATAAAAAAAGTGTGACCAGCGTATACAGTTGCGTTGGCCACACTTTCTTAGTCTTCATCTTTGATATCTACGTCTTCTGGAATCGGAGTGTTCAGGTATTCTTCTAGGGCTGCTTTTTGCTTTTTCCGTTCTTTCAAGAATAAATTGAACTGTTCTTTGTATAACAAGGTCTGACCGTCTACTTGAACGGTTCGCACTTGCCTTTCGCGAATCCAACGGTGGACCTCATGGACGGGTACTTCCAAGTATTCAGCTGTTTCTTCAATCGTTAAGTACATAACTCTCCTACCTTTCTTCTTTCTCTATTTTACTGGAAAAGAGCGGCTTTGTCTTCGCCTACCTGAGCTTCTCGGTACTCATTTAGGAGGATTAACGATACAATAAATAGGAAGGTTCAGTAAAAAAGGAGGAATTGGAACAATGAATGAAGCACAGTTGAGAAAAGTACGTGACGGTAAAGGTTTTATTGCAGCACTAGATCAAAGTGGCGGAAGCACTCCGAAGGCTCTGAAACTCTATGGAATCATGGAAGAAGATTACCATTCAGAAGAAGAGATGTTTGATTTAGTCCATAAAATGCGCACCAGAATCATTACTTCCCCTGCATTTGATTCCCAATACATCCTTGGTGCCATTTTATTTGAACAAACCATGGAACGTGAAATCGACGGTATGCCGACTGCCCAATATTTGGCAGAGCAAAAAGGAATTGCCCCTTTCTTGAAAATTGATAAAGGGTTGGCAGAAGAAGAAAATGGCGTCCAATTGATGAAGCCGATGCCTCAATTAGCAAAAACCCTGGAGTTGGCCAATCATTACAATATCTTTGGTACGAAGATGCGCTCCGTGATTAAGGAATTGAATCCAGAAGGAATCAAGGACGTTGTCGCGCAACAATTCGAAGTCGCTCGTCAGATTATAGATGCAGGGTTGGTGCCGATTATTGAACCAGAAGTCGACATCTACAGCCATAAAAAGGACGAAGTTGAAGCAATTCTAAAAGATGAGATCTTGAACCATTTGAATACCTTGTCGGCGGACGATTTGGTGATGTTGAAGTTAACCATCCCTACCGTTGCCAATGCCTACCATGAACTCATTGCCCACCCGAATGTCATACGGGTCGTGGCACTTTCCGGCGGCTACTCTCGCGGAGAAGCAAACGAGAAATTAAAAGAAAACGACGGCCTGATTGCCAGCTTCTCGCGCGCCCTGTCCGAGAAACTGAATGTCAATCAAAGTCCCGAATCATTTGATGCTGCCTTGAAAGACGCAGTAACGACGATTTATGATGCGTCGGTGAATAAAAAATAATTAGAAAAAAAAAGAAGAAGCGCGGTTTCGCGACTTCTTCTTTTTGTTGTCTGAAAATTTTCGTTCGATGAAGTGAAGTGCTTTTTTATTCCTCACTTTAACGAACTCTCTTTTCTCTTGGCTGCCCAAATCGAATACAGGAATAGTGCCAACCCTAATAAGGTAATTCCCAGCCCTATTACTAGTCCCGGCGGAATAAATTGTGCACGAACTTGATGACTTCCTGCTGTCAGCGGCACTCCGATTAGTCCGCCCGCGACTTTGGTAGGCTGCACTTCTTTGCCGTCTACTTCAATCTGCCAGCCTGGTTCAAGTGGAATCGAAAGGAGAAGCAGTTCCCCATCCTGTGCATGTTCGACGGTACCCTCTAGGACATGATTCTCCCAAGTCAAGTTGCGTAACGGCTTTCCGCTATAGGAAGCAAGCATTTGATCAAACGTCTGATTCTGGAATGTTTGGATCTGCTCTGGCAATAGGTCTTCTCCTCCTGCTAGTTGCAGCGTCACACACTCCCCTTCTTCAGACTCACCTAATGGAACCAACATGCCGTCATCCAACTGCAACTTCGTTTTCACATCTTCCCCATTTACCTGCACCTGTTTATACGTTCCGCCAAGCGGCAACCAAATGTACAAGGTTCCGGCTTCTGTTTGGAAAGAAACCTCCTGTTCTTCCTTCTCAAATTGCTTGACCGGCACAAACACGTCCGTTTGAAACAGCGCTTGAGATAGTTGGTTTTGATTTTGGAAAGGATCGTCGGTAACAGATAGCTGCTCAATCGCACTTGGAACGGTGAAGCCGAACTTGAAGTGAGGCACAGGTTCCAATGTTTCTTCCAAGCGGTACCCAACAGACAGCAACAAATCTGTCAGCGGCGTACTGCCCACATAGGAAATCCGGCGCTCATTCCGACTGTAGAGTCCTAGATTTTGATAAAAGCTTATTTTATCTGCCGCCAATGTGGATGTATAAGCAGACACACCTGGATAGGAAAAGTGTACCCCGTCATTGTATCCATTCGTTGCCAGACGGAATTCCTTGGCATCAAATGACGAGTTGTCCACCCGAGCAAATTCCACATCAGCGAGCTCGGTTTCCATGTGGCCCACATATCTTTGGTAATCCGCATACGCATGTACCGGAATCTCTCCTGTCATCAGCCAAAAGTTGGTGCATAGTTCTATTAAAATAAAGAGTGCGAGCGGAAGTTTTTTGACCTTTTTCATCCCGAGCAAGATGGTCGAGGCCCCTACAAACAAGAGGTTCAGCAGTATCACTTGCACGCTCATCTCTGGGAAATCAAACCAATTCATTTGGTTAAATAAAAGAGCGAGAAGAAATACGATTCCTACCGCGATACCAACGCAAAGCACCTGTTTTTGCTGGATGCCAGTGCGATTGAGCCAACTTTCGTAAGCAAGACTTAGTAGAAAGAAAGAAATCAAGAAGCTCTGCCGGAATGGAAATCCTGCGGCTGGCTGGAATGCTTGAAAGAGCGCCAAGAGCGGTTGGAGCCAAGTCGTCAAGAGCAGGAATCCGAGGAAAAAGAAGCGTGTTCGCTTTGTTTTTCGAGGAATCAAGGAATTCCCTGCATAAACGCCAACGAGGAGGAGTGCGGTCAGAGAGCTGTACAAAGTTGGTAGATGCCGTAACCGGGTCGTGAAATCACTGATTCCGACGCCAAAACCTGCAAGACCATCCAATCCATACGTTGGGTACAAGCTCAAGAATGAGAAGTCGAACTCCCCTTTCCCAGTTGTCATCATTCCAAAAATGGTCGGAACCAACAATACGCCTGTCAGCATAGCCCCGATCAGTGAGCTACCAATAAAACGCCTAAGTTTTTTCCCGATTAGTTTCTGATTCTTTGTCGTTATCAAGGTCCAATAGACCGCGTAGAAAGCTAAGAACAAGCAGACCATGTAGCCTAAATAATAGTTACTCCAGATGAGGATAAACAATGACAAAATATAGCCCGTCTTCTTCCCCTCATCCAGTAACCGCTGCAAGGCGAGCGTCACTACAGGCAACCAAATCAAGGCATCCAGCCACATAATGTTATAGAAGTATGCCGCAGTGAATCCACTAAAGGAATAAACCACTGCAAGTAGAACCGCCATCCACGACCGCTTCTGGTATGTATGAATCAAATAGCGCCCCATCGCTGCGGCCGCGAGACTGATTTTCAATCCCATTAACAGATGCACAAAAATAGGCAGTGTTTCATTCGTAAAAAAGGCAACCAGCAAATTGAAAGGGCTGGTCACGTAATAAGCCATGAGCGGCAACATATTCCCGCCAATCCCGTTATGGAACGAATACAGAAATCCGTCTTGCGTGAGAAGCATGTCTCGAAATTCGGCTAGAAAAGGAAGATACTGAGCCCCCAGATCACTCATAAATAAAAGATCTGTGCCAAATGGCGCCAAGTTTTTACTGATTAAGAAAACAAACCAAAGTAAAATTGCCAATAAAAAGCTAATAAGTGGAATACGTTTTTTCTCCATGCGATCACTCCCGCTTAAAAATTATTACGGCTGAACCGTATGAAAAAAAGAAAAGAATAATGGGGAAACCAATTCCCCAGAAAATAGTGGTGGTCAGAAACTCCAGTTCCCAATGCTGGATAGCAATGCGAGTTACTTCCAAATAAAACCAATGCAAAAAATAAACCGAGGCAGACTGGGCACCTACTTTTGTAAGATACGTTCCTGCACCGAGTGTTGGATAGGTGAGCGCGAGGTTGAATAATAGATGAGTCAAAAAGATAGTTGAAAAAAAGTAATCTCCTGAGAAGAAAAAGACTCCTTCTATGACCTGACTCACAAAAAGAAGCGGCAGCAATAGAAACAGTTTTTTAGGAACTCGCACGTCGTAACGAGCCAGAAGGCAGCCAGATGTGGTATAAAACAAACCTAAAAACGCGGCTTCTCTTGTAGGGATGGACGGAATCAAGTCCAAAATGCCCACAATATTCAAAGCAAAGCTCATTACCCACAAGAATTCTACCAGATTCGCCCGGGCAAAGAGAAACAAAACGAGTGCACTCCAAATAACCGCTGGCAAATACCACAAGTGAGGTGCACTGGTTGGGTTGCCGAAATAAAGAATGGCGGATGGCGACCAGTTCTCTGACAAGTACTCCTGCAGCGAAGCTTTTTCTAGAAAAAGAACTAAAATATCAAACACAAAATAAAAGAGCGTCCAAAAAAGATACAATTTCAAAAGTTTCCCTACGTACTTTTTGACGGACGGCCAATTAAGACGATTCCCTAAGAAATACCCGCCAGCCATAAAGAAAAACGGCACAGCAAAACGAGCACCTGACTCGATGATGAGGTCGATCTCCTCTCCTGTTATACCAAACAAAGGAACCTGCATAAAAGAGTTGGCATGGATCAACACTACCGCAAAAGCCGCAAAGAACTTCATAAAATCGATTGATTCAATCCGTTTCATCTGTATCACCCGCCCTACTTGGGATACATCTAGTTTAATTCATCTCTCTTGATTCCTCCATTTTTTTGACCGGACACCGAACCCGATACGAAAACCCTGTTCCCAGTGGCAGTTCGATGATGTGACAGCACTTTTTGCCACTCACTTTAACGAACGAAGCTACGTTCGATGAAGTGACAACTCTTTTTGCCTCTCACTTTAACGAACAAAGCTAAGTTCGATGAAGTCGCAACTCTTGTGACCTCTCACTTTAACGAAAAAAAAAAATCCACAAAAAAACCGCAGCTTTTTAGCTACGGTAACGAAGTGCGAGTCCTTTTAAGAAATTGCGGGCATAACGATCGCCGCATATTTTGTAGTTACGGTGTCCTTCTTTGCGCAAGACCGCGCTCAATTCACTTTTTGAAATGGAAACACCGGCGTCCTCTAAGATTTCCAAAATATCCTCACTCTGCAAGGATAAGGCAATCTTCACTTTTTTCAACAAAAGGTTGTTGACGTTTTGATCTGTTAATTCTAAGTCCAGCTCGCGATCAGAGGGACCACGCTGAGAGGCGATTAAACCGTTCAAGAAGCGCTCGAGCCATTCGTTGCTGCAGCTCTTCTCATAGCCTTCTTCTGTTTTGGCTTTTCTCAGTAGTGCTTGGACTTCTGCTTTCGTAATAGTTAGGCCACCAAGTTCAAAAACCTCCACCATCTGGTCGTCTTTGATATTCAATGCGTAGCGCAAGCGCGCTAACCGATCGTTGTTATTCATGATTTCCCTCAATCTTTCTCTAATTGTTTGTATATCGTAGCGGCATCCAAAACGTGCAATGGCTTCAAAATAGGAACGTAATCAGGTCCGGGACCAGCTGCCTGTGCCCCTGCCCCAGCGGTCACCAACAAATACGTTTGCCCCTCAACCTTAGCAAGGGTAGCCAGGCATTGACCTGCTTCTTCGGTGAAGCCGGTCTTGCCGCCGATGATTATCTTCTCAATCTCTTCGTATTCTTCTCTGTACCGCTTCACCGTGCTTCTCATCGTCAGCCCTTCTGGGTTAAAAGTGGTTGGAGCAGTAAGGTACTCGTCTGTGGTGAAGATTTGGTAAAAGGTCTCATTTTCTAACGCAACTTCTAAAAGAAGTTCTAAATCAGCAACTGAAGAAACGTGGTCAGGATGATGCAAACCGGTTACCGTCACAAAATGGGTCGCATCCATCTGCAATTCCGCCGCTCTTTCATTCATTAAGATAGCATACTCTGCTTCAGAACCTGCAATCAAGTGCGCGATGGCCAGACAAGCGTCTGCCCCAGAAGGCAACATCGCTCCGTATAGTAAATCGCGAAAGCTTACCTTCTCTCCAACTTGAAATCCTGCCACAGCCGCTTCTTGTTCAAATAAGCGGTCAAAATATTCTGGTTTCATTTCAATGATCTGATCCAAGTCCTTCACGTTTTCAAGTGCAACAAGAACGGTCATGATTTTGGTTAAGGAAGCTGGTGGGAGCTGCTTGTCACTGTTCCTCTTCGTCACTACTCTTCCCGTCTCGAGGTTCGTCAGTATGACATTGGGACTATGAACACTTTTGAGGTCAATAAAAGGAGCAGAAAATTCAACCAAATTTTCGCGGAAATCATCTGCCGCTTGAACGACAGGCGGATGAGATTCCATCACTGCCTCTGATTCTGCAATTTCTATGACTGCTGGTTGTTCATCGCTCACGCCACTGATTTGTTGTACCGTATAGAGGACGCCACCTAGTGCAGACAAGAAGAATAATCCCCTTATCAAAGGGAATCTTCTCCTTTTTCTTCTCCTCACTGATGTCCGCCTCCCCTATTATTCTGTATCAAAATCTGATTCAACTCCAGCATGCCTTCTACAAATTGATTCTTGCCACCTTGAGCCGGATGGCGCACTTTGTAGTAATCGATTCCAAGCTTATCCAAGCTGTCTGCGGCCTTATTCCCTACCGCCACCACTCGTTCAATGGGAAAAAGTTCCAATAGATCGAGTAATGGCTGCTCGCCTAGCAGCAATTCTTTCTTCGTCGGCGTTCGGTTCGTTTTCGCCTGTTCCGTCTGATGCGGGTGGAACGGCAAAGCGTTCCATCCCATCGCACACAACTGGTATTCCGCTAGTACATTTCGGATGATGGTGGCCGTTGCTTCTTTCAAGAGCGACCCTTCTTGCTTCACTAACTCGTACCCTCTTTCCGCCCCAAAAAAGGGATGGTGCATCAAGAGGTATTCGCTCGTAAAAGGCACCCCGGTCAAGCGGCTCCCTCGATATCCAGGAGCTTCAGCAACCAGTAAGAGCTTCGGTGCCAATTTCTCCATTTGATAAAGGTAGTGCAATAAGTTTTGTCGGCGGATCACATTTTCCTTCAAATCATACGAATACTGATTATGGACATTCACTGGCGTTTTTGTCTGAGCTAAATCGTCGACAAACGTTTCAAATGTGCGTTTTTTGTTTCGCATGAACACGCTCCTCACTCCATGCTGACTAATTTACCTGCCAAAAAGGTTTCATCCTCGATAAAGCGTTCCAAGAGAATGTTGACTCGCGTGGATTCTTCCAAATGAACCCAATGCGTTGCGTTCTCAAAGAAAACAAGGCGGCCTTGCGAGCAATAATCAACGCTTCTCCGCGCTAAATCTCGTTCCAGGAATTGGTCTTTCGCTCCCCAAATAACCATAACCGGAACGGGAACTTCTTCTGGGACCTTGCCCCCTGAGAAACTCCGTCCCATTGCTCGGTACCAATTCAACATGGAAGTAAATGCTCTGGGTTGTGACCAAGCTTCCCGGTACCGGCACAAGTCTTCGTCCGTGAACGTGCCTTCTCGGCTTGTACGTTCCAACATCTGCATCGCTGGCAGCCAGTCGTTCATCTGTACTAATTTCTCTGGGACTGTACGGATTTGGAAGAATCCGGCATACGTACTTCGTAGCAATTGAGTTGGGTGTGTCAGGCCATAGCTCGCCATCGCAACTTCATGGGGTGCGTTCAAGATAATCAAACGCTCCACCAAGTCTGGATAGGTCCGCGCCACTCGCCAAGCCACAATGCCGCCCCAGTCATGACCTACCAGAATCACTTGTTCTTTCCCGGAAGCTTCAATCAACCCCGCTATATCCGCTGCTAATACTTCCGTGCGGTAATCCCGCACCTTCAGCGGCTTCTCACTTCGGTTGTACCCTCGTTGGTCGGGCACCCATACACGGTATCCTTGTTCGGTGAAATAGTCGATTTGTTTCCGCCAGCCAAACCAAAACTCAGGAAAACCATGCAGAAAAATAATCAATTTCCCCTCTTCGGGACCGGCCTTGGCAACATGCAACTGAATGTGGTTCGTCTTGATATATTCATGTACGGTCGAGTCCATTCTAAATTCCTCCTTTACAAGGCTTCAGAGTAATGGGTCGCCCTATTGCGGCCCTTTTCTTTCGAAACATACAGGGCATAGTCGGCTTTTCTCAAAATCGAATTCAAGTCATCCTCTTTTGTAAACGTAGCGGAACCAATACTAATCGTCAAGTGATTTACTTGGTCAAATGTTGCTTTCTCAATGAGACGGTTCACTTTTTTAGCAATAAAGAAAGCGGCTGATTCATCTGCGCCAGGAAGCAGCAAGATGAATTCTTCGCCGCCAAAACGGCCCGCCACGTAGTCATCACCAGCATACTCTTTTAACAAACTTGCCACTTTTATCAAGACTTCATCGCCTACTTGATGTCCGTAGCAATCATTTACTTGTTTGAAGTGATCGATATCCATTAATAAGAGGGAAAATCCAATTCCTTCTTCCTGATATCGTTCGATCAATCCCTCTAACCGTTCTTGCAAGAACTTCCGGTTGGCGATCCCCGTCAAGTGGTCCGTATTCGTAAGGAGAACCAAGTCGGTGTTGATTGCTGCAAGTGTTTCTTGTTTGTGCTGAATCTCAGCATAAACGTCTTCCAGCTTCTTCAAAGCTTCTTGCAATTCTCGTTGGGTCTGCTTGAGCTCTTTTTCATATTCCACTCGTCGTCTCATCGGTAACAAAACTACGTCAATTTGATCTTTTCCTTCTTTTATATATTGATTGGCGCTCATGATAAAGGGAACTTCTTCTCCTGCTTGATTTTTCAGCTTGATAAAAAATTCTTTTACTGAGCCATATAGATTAATATTCGGGTAGAAGTAGGAATGAAAAATCATTTTCATACTCGGCTTGCACATACATTCAATATGTTTGTTGAGTATCGTTTCCCGCTCATAGCTCATCTCTTTCAAAAAGGTATCATTGACTTCTAACAAATATCCTTCATGATCGAGCGAAAGAAGTCCGCATGGTGCATTTTGTAATCGATTTTCCATTCCGTTTCTCCCTTTCTATGCTTGTTCCAGATACTCTTTCAAGGCAGCAATTGTTTTTTCGGGCTGGCTAATGTGAGGATAATGTCCTTTTGCATCTAAGACACGTAATGTACTTTTCTTCAAATATTCATTCAGGAAACTTCCTACTTCTCTTGGAACGATACTATCATGCGTGCACTGAAGAATCAAAGTATCTACGTCCGACAGCGGCAATAAGTCCCTGCAGTCAGAGAAGAAGGTTACTTCTGCGAATTGGCGAGCAATTCTTGGGTCATTCGACACAAACGTATGCTCTAACTCGCGCACGATTTTCGTATCTTTACTTTGTTCCATCGCCATTGGTGCCATATAACTAGCCCAACCTGAGAAATTCATCTCCATCATTTCTAATAAGTCATGAATATCCGACTCATCAAAGCCACCATAATAGCCATCTTCTGTATTCAGGTAACAAGGAGAGGGTCCAATCATGATGAGTTTTTCGAAATAAGCTGGTTTCTGGATAGAGGCTAGGAGGCCAATCATGGAACTCACTGAATGTCCTACAAAAATAACTTGCTCTAATTCCAACGCTTCAATAATATCTAATACGTCTTGAGAATAACCTTCGAGTTGGCTGTATTTGATTGGATCATAAGCTGTTATATCAGAATGCCCCGCCCCTACATAATCGAACAAGACAAGACGATAGTCTCTCTCAAAGGCAGGCGTAATGTATTGCCACATCCCTTGCTCACAGCCGAATCCATGAGCAAATACAATCGTCTTTGCTCCCTCGCCTATGATTTGTACATGATTCCGTTTGATGATATCTTCTGTCATTTTATCCCTCTTCTTTTCACGCTTATTAACAAACATTAGTCAATAAATAAACATAAATATAACTTTATTAAAAAAGAAAAGCCTATTAATAAGTTCATTTACATTATAGAACAAATGACAAATGTTTACTTGATAAGTATGAAACTTTCACATTTTAGACATAAAGAAAGCCCGGGCAACGATTAGGTTTCACGGACTTTCAACTGATTATGCTTTTACTGATGCGCTGGATACAACGTCTACTTCTTCTTTTTTCGAAGCACTGGAAACAGCGTCCACTTCTTCTTTCTTCGAGGCACTAGATACAACGTCTACTTCAGGGCCAGCTTCTAACTTCTTACCTGATTGTACCAAGTACCAATCAATGATTGGTTGGAAGTCTAAAATATACTCGTTGATTCCGACATAGTTGCCCTCTTTATCATGCATTGCTTGATAATTATGGACAACGAACTTGTCAGGGCCATGGGTCGGCACATTGATACGGAAGGAATCCATTGCGCCAGAACGAAGTTGTTGAATAACCCAACCTACGTTGTTATGTACTTTTTCTGGATGACATTTTGCCAACGGATTCCCTACTTGAACAGGATCGCGGTAGGCTAACATTTCTGTGCCTGGTTTTGTTTTGTTGTAGTATAAGAACTGATTGTTACTATCGGCATAGGTCAATTCCATCGGCATCGATGCAAGGAAGTAATTCAGTTGGTCAACTGTCAGTAATCCGCAATCCAATTTCACATAGGTATCGCCCTCTACTGCGTTTACTGCTGCGGCTGCTTGATCCAACCAATCGTCGGCGTACTTATCAATGCCTTCAATCGTTGTATCAATTTTCCCAGTCGCAAATAAATCTTCTGGCGGCAATTCTTCTTTCTTCGGTTCTTCTAGAGCAGTAACCATGCTTACGAATTGAGCGAATTTCCCAAGGCAGCTGCCTAAGAAGTTAATTGTACCTTGCTCCTTCAAGTCCCCGTATTCGTCAAAGGCTTCCTTTACTTTGCCTAAGAGAAATTCATTTCCGGGCATTACCATCGCATTTACGCCTGGTGCATCGAGAATTTGACGCAGATGAAGCTGCGCTCTAGAGGAACCTTGATCATAGTAAGATGCGCCCACGATCATGACCGGCTTGTTTTCTAATGGATGAATCTTAAAGGACAACCACTCCAACACACTCTTCAACGCTGCTGGAATTGTGTGATTGTGTTCAGGCGTAGCAATAATTACTCCGTCTGCACGAAGGAGCTTCTGATTCAACTTTTGAATCACTGGGCTATTGGTTTGATCATCACTTTGATTAAACAAAGGAATATCTTTGATTTCAACGAGTTCTAAATCAAATAAAGAACCGTACTGCTTTTGAATATATTGTAACAAGGTTCGGTTATAGGAGACTTCTGCATTCGAGCCAACGATTCCAACAATTTTCACTACTTCTTCCACTCCTCTTTTATAATGCTTCCCAAGAAAAATTCTCTGCTTCTTTTTTGTGCAAGGCATGCGCATGGTTCAATTGCTTCATAATCGTAACGAATGTTAAGAAGTCCGCAAACAATCCATCTAACTTCGCTACTTGCTCTGCATCCACTAAATTCTTTTCCAGATCAAATGCTTGTAGAGAATGACTTAATAAGAACTCGGAGCTTGGCATGATGCGTGCTTTTAATTCTGGTGCGTCTAAAATTTGGCGCAAGTGCATTTGTGCTCTCGATGATCCTAATGTTCCATATGATGCTCCGGTAATCATAACCGGCTTATCCACAAAGGGATAAATACCATAAGAGAGCCAACTCAATGCGTTCATCAAGGATGCTGGAACCGCATGGTCATATTCAGGTGTACTGATGATTACCCCGTCCGCTGCCTCAATCTTGTCAGCGATGATTTGTACGGAGGCTGGGATTTGTTTGTTCTCTGGTTTATTGAACATCGGAATATCTGTAATCTCAATGATTTCAATTTCTGCTTGATTTACAAAATGCTTCTGCATGAATTCTAAAAGTGTCCGGTTTGTTGATTGGGTGGAATTTGTTCCAACTAAACCAATTAATTTTGTCATGTTAGTACTTCCTTTCATCTTCCTGTAATCGTACTTCTTGTTCCATTCGCGCCAGCTCTGCGAGTGCAATGGTATTGCGGTTGATTTTCGAATAGGCTCGTGCATCGTATATGCGCTCCAGAATTTTCGCAGTGGGTTCCTTTTGAATCATGGCATTTTTTGCCAGTTGAATGGCTGCCCGAGCGAGATAATAGGTCACGTGATTATCTGAACAAATGGTGACAGCATAATGAAGCAGAGCATTACTGATATCCAATTCTTTAATATGGGCGAAGAAAACGCCGCACTGGAAGACAATATGCAGTACACGCCATGTGTCTTCTATCGTTTTAGTTGGATACTGATAAATTTTTTCCAATACTTTTTGGAAATAGAATTCCGCTTTTTCCAGATCATTTTCTCGTGCGTAGACCATCCCAATACCGGTATAAGCTAGTAAACGGAAAATCTCTGCTTCGCTCGACTCTTCTTCCAGCAAGACTTGATCAAACATAAAAAGAATATCGGTAATCGGAGAAGGCTGCGCAATCATAATGAACCCTTTTAAGTAGTGGCAACGCATCGATAGACTTGGTTCTTCTAACAGCTCGCTGCTAGCAATGGTTTCCAGTAACGAAGCTGCCTGTTCATACTCACTAGTGATGAGAAAAAATTCTGCTTGGTTCATTTTTTCGATTGTTTCGGA
Organism: Jeotgalibaca caeni; assembly: GCF_028863945.1. Taxonomy (GTDB): domain Bacteria; phylum Bacillota; class Bacilli; order Lactobacillales; family Aerococcaceae; genus Jeotgalibaca; species Jeotgalibaca caeni. The sequence continues at coordinate 28,612 of NZ_JARBEA010000024.1, forward strand.
ATGCTTTACCCCTACTTTGGGGAAAAGTTCACCAAGGGGTAAGTTCAGCCGATTACAAAGTTTAATCAGTATTTTTAAGCTAGGGACCTGACCGTTATTTTCAAATCGGCTCAAGGTTGCTTGCGTGCAAATGTCTGCAGCAAGCTCCATCTGCGACAATCCCATGGCTTTGCGCACTTCAATGAAGCGTTCTATATTCACCCGCAACCTCCTCTCTCTTTATTTTTTTGTAATTTTTTTCACAATTAATACAATTCAAATTATACTCTTTGTGATTTTTTTGTCAATAGGGATATATAAAAAATTATATAAAAAATATTCTTGACGTACAAAAAAAAGGAAGCACCGGAATCGGCTCGCTTCCTTTTCACTATTTGGTTTCTTGTGCTACAACATACTGATCAACTGCTTTGGCAAAAGACTCCGATAAGAATTCGAGAGCTTTCTTACTCACCTCTGCTCGCGGACTCGTGATGTCGAAGCCATGGTAACAGCCGTCTACCAAGAGGAAGTCAACGGGTACTCCCGCTTCTCTCATCCGTTCGACCCACCCGATAGTTTCGTCCCGAAAAACATCCAAGTTGCCCACAAAGGTGACGGCTGGCGGTAAACCTTGATAGTTTTTGGCCCGAGCAGCAGCTGCGTAAGGGGGCAAATTGTCTTTGTCCATGTCTCTCAAATATAAATCCCATGCCCACCGATTGGTATTGGAGTTCCAAATCGGTACATTGTTGTCCCTTGCTGATTCGGTAATCATCCGGTCGTCAATCATCGGATAAACTGGCATTTGAAACGCAATTTTCACAGTTCCCTGATCCCTTGCATAAAGAGTCAAGGCCGTCGTCAGTCCACCGCCTGCACTCTCCCCGCCTACCATCAGTTGGTCGGAGCGAATCCCTAACGCTTTTGCGTGTTCCTTCATCCACACTAACGTGAGGTAGGCATCTTCCAAGGCCGCTGGATACGGCGCTTCGGTAGAGAGGCGGTAATCTGGCGCAACAACTACACAGTTTCTCGTTTTAATGAGCCTCCTATAGCGTGCCACGTACATTTCCGGAATACTCAATGCATAACCGCCGCCATGAAGCCACAAAACACCAGGCAGATTCTTACTCGCTGCTCCTTTTTTCTTCGAGCGATAAATCAGAATCCGTAACTGCGAGCCGTCTTTTCTCGTCAGCCATTCTTCTGAACAGTCCAATCCGCTCACATTAATCCCCTTTACAAGTGAAGCTAATTTTTGGACGCGATATAAAAATGTATGGAATTTCTGTTCCGATTTTTGACGGACGAAGAAATCAATGATATATCCTCTGATTCGTATTTGTTTGTCAATCATCTGGTACGTGACTTTCATAGCGACCCATCCTTTTTCGTTTCCCTTCCTCTTATCTTAACGGAGGAGCCCAAAAGTCACAAGAATATGTACTTTGTTTCCATCTGATTATCAAGTATAGTAAGGAAGAAACAAAAAGCCTCTGATAAGGATGTGTCAGCATGCGGATCAATAAATACATCAGTGAATCTGGAAAAGCATCGAGACGAGGTGCTGACCGGTTAATTGATGAAGGTCGAGTAACGGTTAACGGCAAGCCCGTTACGTTGGGAACGACGGTAGAACCTGGGGATGACGTTCGAATTGATGGTCAACCGGTTCACATTACAAAAAAATATGTCTATCTAGCCCTAAATAAACCAGTCGGCATTACGAGTACGACAGATCAAAGTATCAAAGGAAATATCGTTGACCTAGTCAATCACCCACTGCGCGTCTTCCATGTGGGCCGTTTGGACAAAGACTCTGAAGGTCTCATTCTCATGACGAATGACGGCGATATCGTCAACGAAATCTTGCGCTCGGAAAATCGCCACGAAAAAGAATACATCGTGACTGTAGACCGTCCGATTACACCTGCATTCTTAAAAAAAATGTCTGCCGGAGTGAAGATTCTGGGAACAACCACCTTGCCCTGCAAAACGCACCAGCTATCCAAGTACACCTTTAAGATTATTCTAACCCAAGGCTTGAACCGTCAAATTCGCCGGATGTGTTCGGAACTGGGCTATACAGTTCGTGAGCTGCAACGGATTCGGATTATGAATATTCATTTGGGCGACTTACCGGTCGGAAAGTGGCGCGAGTTGACGGACAAGGAACGGACCGATTTATTCAAGGAACTGAATTACACACCAAAAACCTGATGATCGATTTATAAAAGAAGAACCGGTACGGATACGAGTTGACTCGTTAACGTACCGGTTCTTGCTTATTCCTCTGCTCGAATGGTGAAGGTATAGCGATGGCCTTGTGTCAAGCTGTGATAGAAACCTTCCCCTTCATACAGCTGGAACACTTGCGCTCCTTGCCGTTCTTTTTTGTCGGGATATACATGTTGGACATACGGATTTCCCGCCAATACTTCTTCGAGACGTTCTTTTCCGACCTTTCGTACTTTCCCTTCAATCCGAATCACTTGGATCAAGTACCCCTCTTCAGACATTGCCGTAATGGCAACATACGGGTTGTGCATTAATTGTTGATAAAAATCTGTTTTCGGACTCGTCATAAAAAATACGCCATTTTTGTTAGCAACCCCGATATGCGCGTGCCGAGCATGCGGTTTGTTATTTTCATCTACGGTTGCGAAAACAGCCACTTTCATTTGATCCTGTAAGACGCTTAAAATGTCTTCTATTTTCATTTCTCCACTCCTCACGATTACGATTACTTGTATATTTTATCACAAATTGTTCAGAAAAATAAAAAAACTTTTACTAGAAATAAATGAAAAATAACTTTATAATAATCATTCTGATAACCTTGCGCGTATAACTGTCCCGCGTGAAACTACTTATTTGTGGTTTCACGCTTTTTTGTTTTTCATGTATTTGGTTACAACTATTTAGAAAGAAGGATGAGCGAGATGGAATTTTATATGAAGTTACCAAGAAACAAAAAGGAGTTTGTTATTTTTCTGCTTACTATTTCGATTATATCCGTACACATCATTGCTCCATTGATTACTTTCTTTGAGGTAGGATTTCATTTTTATGTCTGGTTGGATGTTCTAACGATTCTTCCCTTTATTTGGATTACCGTTATCGCACTTGTGTTACTTACCCATAAACCAGCAGAATGGTTGTCGTCTAAAATTGCAGACAAAAATGATCGTTTCCGATCACAAATGGTAATCAATACGTTATGTACAGTCTTATTGATGTCCGTATTCTTAACAGTAATTGGTTCTTGGATTGGAGCCCGACACATCAGCATGGATCCGATTCGGATGTTCTTTTATAAATGGCCTCGTAATATGGCTATTTCCTTTCTGGTAGAAGCAGTCATTGCTCAACCGATTGCCCGCTTTGTGATGTTGAAGATGCATCAAGCGAAAGATAAAAAAACGTTAGCAGAGCAATAATATCTATTCTTTCCTTTCCTAGCTCTTGACAACTGCTCTGCACCTTTCTACAATTTGGTGATATGTATTTTTTGAAGAGAGTTGGAAGTATGATGGATGAACCACGTTTAAAGAAAAATATTAGCAGTTTAACAGCGTTGACTGTGTTGGTTGGTACGGTCATCGGTGCGGGAATTTTTTTCAAACCGACCGCTGTCTACGCAGCAAGCGGAGCACCAGGAGTGGGCCTTCTTGCTTGGGTAGTTGCCGGCTTCATTACGATTGCAGGCGGATTGACTGTTGCGGAAATTGGAACCATTTACCCGCAAACGGGTGGAATGATGGTTTATTTAGAAAAAGTGTACGGAGAATTCTGGGGATTTCTAGTCGGTTGGGCACAGATGGTTGTTTACTTCCCGGCTAATTTCGCTGCGTTAGCGATTATTTTTGCCACACAACTAGCCAGTCTCTTTGGCTGGCAGGCAAATCTGATTGTGCCGACCGCCATCACCACTGCTGTTTTTTTGGCTTCGGTCAATTTTCTCGGAACGAAGTATGGCGGCGGCATCCAAAATGTCGCAACGTTCCTCAAACTGGTTCCGTTAATCATTATTATTGTAGCTGGTCTCCTCTATCCAGGGGGCGGTCCTTCTCCACTCATACCGTTTGTGGCTACCAATCGGCCGTTCCTTCCTGCCCTTAGTTCGGCATTAGTCGCTACCCTGTTTGCCTATGACGGTTGGATGAACGTGGGGACGCTAGCAGGTGAAATGAAAGATCCAGGAAAAACCTTGCCGCGAGTCATTGTCGGTGGTCTGTCGATTGTGATGGCAGTCTATCTGGCAATCAATGTAGCATACTTGTTTGTCGTTGACAGTGCCACCCTTGCCGCAACCGAAACACCTGCTGCCATTGTTGCGGCTAAGTTGTTCCCAGGTATGGGTGGGAAGCTGATTACCATCGGCATCCTCATTTCGGTTTTTGGGGCAATGAATGGATACTTTCTCTCCGGCATGCGCACGCCTTATGTTTTAGCTAACAGAAACATGCTCCCTTTTTCCAATTGGTTCGGTTCCTTAAACGCCCGTACCAACGTCCCGGTTCATGGCGGTCTCTTTATTTTAGCGATTGCGATCTTGATGATGTTGACTGGGTCTTTTAACCAGTTGACGGACCTCATTGTTTTCGTAATCTGGATTTTCTCTACCATGACCTTTGTGGCGGTTCTCCTTTTGCGAAAACGGCAACCGGAGCTTGAACGCAGCTATCGCGTTCCCTTTTATCCGGTGATTCCATTAGTTGCGATTGTGGGCGGGCTGTTCATTGTTGTGAGCACGCTCTTGGCGCAACCGCTGAACGCGCTGCTTGGGTTAGGGCTGACTTTCTTAGGTGTTCCAGTTTTCTTGCTACAGTCTCGTTCGATGAAGTGAGTTACTTTTTTGAGCCTCACTTTAACGAACAAAGCCTAGTTCGATGAAGTGAGCTGCTTTTACATGCCTCGCTTTAACGAACAAAGCCCAGTTCGTTGAAGTGAACAGCTTTTTCGGGGCTCACTTTAACGAATCCTTATAGACGATAAGAGCAGCACATGACTTCTGTTAGGAGGCCGTGTGCTGCTCTTTATTTTTCCAAAAATTCTTCTAGGTTTGGAGTTTGGTTGTATTTCAGTGCGGCTTTTTTATCTTTTTCAATAATTGCTGTTGTCAGATCAATTTGGTTGATACTGGCAATCGCCACTGCATAATGAATTACATCGACCAATTCTGCTTCTAACGAGCCTTGATCTTCCTTGGCTTTTCTTCCTTCCAACTGGTTCAGCGCTTCCGCTACTTCACCGACTTCCTCGACTAGCTTCATGAACAAACCCGATGACGTGCGCCCTTCCTTGTACTTCATCGCTAGATAACCTTGCAAATCTGCAATTGTCAGTTGTGCCATGTCGTTTTCCAACTTTCTAAAAGTGGTCTCGCGCTTTGCGGAGTTCAATAAATTGTTCCAGCGTACCTGCTTGTAAAAACACATTGATTTCTTTTTCTTTCCCAATCGTAGATGGCAAAGTGGGCAAATCTTGATCCCGCAAGCGGTTCGCTTCGTCCAGTGCCTTCAAAATTCCTTCATTGTCAGAGTGAATCGAATGCGCAAAACGTAAATTGGTTTGCGTGTATTCATGGGCAGCATATACCTGAACCGCATCATCTAACCCTTTGAACCATTGCAAAGCAGCATACTGCGCTGCATAATCTTTGGTAAAGACTCGTCCGCAGCCTCCTGAAAACAAAGCATCCCCGCAAAAAAGGGCATCTTCTGTTAAGAAGCTGATGTGACCGTTTGTATGTCCTGCTGTTTGGAAGACATGAAAGTTGTGACCTAATAAAGTGAAGGAATCACCATCTTGAACGATTATTTCAGCAAGTGATTCGGTTTCCTTTGGTCCATATATAGGTGTCCCAGGGAATGCTGCTACAATCTCTGGGACACCTCCTGTATGGTCGTCATGGTTATGCGTGAGCAGGATCGCTTTTAAGTGAAGTTGTTTTTCCTTCAGATAGTCCAGCACGCCGCTCGCTTCTCCCGGATCGACGACAAGGACTTCTGTTCCCTCTTCCACCATCCAAATATAGTTATCAGACAAAGCTCTTATCATGTGAATGTTCATCATGATCACTCCTTCTCTTCTTATTTCTCCATAAAGAACATCGATACGCCACCTAAGCCAACATGTGTGCCCACTACTACGCCCATTTGCATGAGATAAATAAGTCCTTTGAAATTGGCTTGTGTTTCCATCCGTTCTTTCAGTTGTCGGGCAATTTCGATGTTTGACGAGTACCCGATGATAATAAAATTAGTTAAATCAGCCTGATTACGCTTTATAAATTCGTCAACATAATATTTAAGCGCTTTGTTTGTGCCTCTTGCTTTCGCTACAATGGCGCCTTTGCCATTTTTCATGGACATAACGGGCTTCACTCTCAGTAAACTTCCAACGAAAGCTCCAGTGTTCGATAGACGTCCACTTTTAATCAAGTTCTTCAAATTATCCACACATAAGAAATGCTTCACCTTTTTCTTATGGGATTCATTAAAGGCAACCAATTCTTCAAACGTAGCGTTTTCCTCCAACAGTTGCGCTGATTTGATAATCAACCAGCCGCTGCCCTGACTCATAGACAAGGAATCTACAACATGAATTTTTACATTAGAAATCGGATGTTGCTCATAAAAGAGTTCTTTTGCCAGAACAGCAGATTGATAAGAACCACTCGTACCGCTCGACATGCAGATGCATAAAAATTCGGTATACCCTTCTCCCCTTGCTTGATCAATAATGTTTAGATAAGATTCAGGACTTGGCATAGAAGTGGTTGGTAATTCTTTCAAATGAGGCAGCCGTTCAAAAAACTCATCGGCCGATAAATCTATTTTATCTCGGTAAGTAACCCCTTCAATCGTAATATTTAAGGGAGCCAAGCCCAATATTATATCGTTCCACAACTTCCTGGGATAAATCGCATGTTGAATCTGCCATAATTTTAATCATTTCAATCTCCTCAAGGTTTAATCTACCTCACTACACACATGAGGATTGCTTGATTATTATAATCAATATCGCAAGGAAAGTCGAACTCATCCATTCTAAAAAGCGCAAATCAAAAACTATTTTGGGTATAATAGGTGAGGAAGTTTATTTTATTTGAGAAAGGATGTTTTCGTTGCGGATTATTATCTCCCCCTCTAAAGAAATGACCGACCATCCGCAAATAGCTGAACGACGTCACGAATTAGCAGAGAATACCGAGCTTTACCGTGCCATTAATCTATACAATGGGCTGCAATTTCGCTATTTGAGAGAGTCGCTGACTGAAGAAGATCTCCTCTTTTTGGAGGATTATGTACGAATCCTATCGGCTAAGTATGGTGTGGTGAAACCTTTTGATGGCATTTCCCCTTATCGATTAGACTTCCAAACGAAAGGCTTATATAAGGCCTGGAGTGACCGGATTTATCAATCACTATCAGAGGAAAGTCGCCTTATTTTGAATTTGGCCAGCGATGAATTCAGCAAGACCGTTACCCGTTATGCAACAGAGGAAGACATCGTGATCACCGTTTCCTTTTATGAAGAGGATGCCAACGCCAAGTTGAAGAAACACTCCACCATTTCTAAAAAAGGTCGCGGACAAATGGTCAATTACATTGCGCGCAACCGAATCACTGACCTTCAAGAAGTTCGAGCCTTCGATGATATGGGGTACCGCTTTGAACCGGATCATTCAAATGATGTACACTGGGTTTTTATTCGGCCTAAAGATTAGAGCAAAAAAAGAACTCGGAACCTCAATCTCACTAGTTGTGAGACCAAGATGTCCAAGTTCTTTTTTATTTACGGTTTGCTTGCGCTTGTTTTTTCTTCAAACGAGCTTGGGTGCGCATTTCAATTTCTTTGAAATAATCTTCCCACGATATTTCAACCGTTTCTTTTTTTGTCGTTGTGTAGACAATGTTCTTCATTGAATGTGTTGCTCCTTCTTGAGCGTAACCATATGCGTACGCTTCTATCTTTCAACCTCCTCATGTCCTTTTTTCTGTATGAAGAGAAATCAAAAAGGCACTCAAATGAGTACCTTTTTTATCTCTACTTATTTTATCAGAAGAAAAAAAGGTATTCCTGTACAGGAATCGCGACTTTTTCACTATCAAATCTAAATCTTGGAAATTCATGTTGGAAGACACCATCACGTGGCGCTAGCTAATAAATTTAACTTCACTTATTTTTGGTTCCGTTCACTGCAGCTATTACTGCAGAATAGAGAAAAGCCTTGGTTCCATACATATCACTTGCATATGTTTTTGGACGTTGAAATGTAATTATAGCACGAATGTTCGTTCGTTGCAAATGCCCTGACTAATCTCGGTAACTATTCGAATTCAGATCTTAATAGATAATATTCGTCCTGAATAATTCATAGTTTTTCTAAAATGCTCTCTAAGCGTTGTTCCAACACTGTTTTTTGTTTAGTTATCCGACACCCTTTGGGTGTACAAAAAGAACCCCAATCTGCTATGGTTAAAGCGACTAAACTAAACCATGAAAGGGGTTCTCTCAATGGCTACATTACAGGAAAAACGCGTAAATTTCAACTCAAACATGGTCGTAAATAATACGGGCGGAAATCTTTCCACCGATTCTGGGCTGATTTTGGTAAAAGAATTCATGGATTCCATTGGCTTCTCAACATTAGCTACCCATTCTCTCACCTTCCAGGACAACCGACGCTACTGGCATCATGACAACATTTCCTTGCTGGAGCAACTCTTGTTCCAGTTGATTGCCGGATACGCTACGGATTCTTCCGCCAATTTACTGAAGGAAGATCCTATTTTCCGTTTGGTGCTTGATAAGGACGGGATTGCATCGCAAGCGTCTCTTTCTCGGTTCTGGGACCGAATAACGGAGGCAACCATCTCCCAATTTCAAAGCCTGAATCAAGCCATAATTGATAAAGCGCGGACGAAACGGAATGCGACCGAACTCATCATCGATTTGGATTCCACTCATTCCGATACATTCGGGAATCAAGAGGCTGCCAACTACAATGCCCACTATGGCACGAACGGGTACCATCCCTTGGTCGCTTTCGATGGCCTAACGGGTGATTTCCTGAAAGCAGAACTTCGTTCTGGCAATGTTTATACCTCAAATGGGGTGAAAACATTTCTGGAGCCAATGCTGGAGCA
>NZ_JARBEA010000025.1 GCF_028863945.1 Jeotgalibaca caeni
GTGTCGGATAACAATATGAAAAACAAGGACGGGACAAGGTTTAGAGAGCATATTAGAAAAACTATGAATTATTCAGGTAAATACTGTTAAAACTGGAATGAGCGATACAACTGACGCTGCCATAATCAATGGATAATCCGTCTGAATGGCATAAGCAGCATTTAAGTTTGCAATGACCACTTGCAACGTTTGTTTCTCCGGACTATTTAAGTAAAGCAACGGTGCTAAATAGTCATTCCACGAAGCCATGAACCAGAGAATAAATTGAGCAGCAATCGCAGGTTTAATCGCTGGAAAAATCAATCTACCAAAAATTTGTAAATAGGAAGCTCCATCTATCTTAGCTGCCTCTACAATTGAATCAGGTACATTACTTAAGTATTGTCTTAAAAAGAAAATCATAGTGATATTTCCAAACATTCCTGGAACAATCAAAGGAAGTAATGTATTTACCCAACCAATTTTAGAAAACATTACAAATTGAGGAATCATAATACTTGGATAAGGAATCATTAATCCAGACAACAGCAGTAAGAAAATCAAGTTCTTAAATGGTAATTTTAATTTCGCAAACGAGAAAGCAGCAATACTAGAGGTAATACTACCCACTATCGTTACAGACAAGGATACGATAATTGAATTTCTAATCCCGCTCCAGAGTGATTCCAGCTCGAACAATCGACTATACGCTTCAGCTGTGAAAGGATCTGGAATCCATTGTGGCGGCAAAGAGAAAACTCCAGCTTTGTTTTTGAAAGAAGTAGAAATCATCCATACTAATGGTGCAATCATGACTATGGCTCCGATAGATAAGACAAGGGTTATCAGCCCATTCACTTTTTTTGATTCATTTCTCATTTCAAGGCCTCCCTTAATCTAACTTGTAATCTGCACGTTTGTTCAAATGGAATTGCAAAGCAGTAATAACAAAAATCAAGATCCCAAGGACTACCGAAATAGCAGAAGCATATCCCATCTTCCAGTTGTTGAAGGCTTGTCTCCATAAGTACCAAACAATGGTAGCAGAGGAATATTGAGGTCCGCCAGTTGGTGTCATGATGTTAATTTCCGTGAATATTTGAGAGCCGCCAATAATATTCGTAACGATTAAGAAAAAGGTGATTGGACGCACCATTGGCCAAGTAATATAGCGGAATCTTTGGAACACATTCGCACCATCCAGTTCTGCTGCTTCATAAAATGTTTTTGGTACACTTTGAATAGCAGCTAGATATAGCAACATGGAATAACCTAAACCTTTCCAAACGGTCATGATAATGATAGCTGGTTTAACCGTGTCTACATTTTGCAACCAGTTCGGACCATCAATTCCAAAAATTGCTAAAACCTGGTTCACCAATCCAAAGTCTCCGTTATAAGCCCATTGCCAAAGAATAGAAATGGCTGCTAAGGATGAAACCACCGGAATATAGTAGATAACTCTAAAAACAGTTTTTCCGACAATCCATCGATTGAGTGCAGAAGCTAGTAAAAAGGATAAGATTAACCCTACTGGAATTCCTAACATCAAATAGAAAGTGTTTCCTAATGTTTGCCAAAAATAAGAGTCCTTGATTAGATTCTGGTAATTTCTAAGTCCAATAAAGTTCATTTGTCCTAACCCATTCCAGTCAGTAAAAGAACCATATAAACTAGTGAAAAATGGAATCAAGGTAAATATGATAAACCCAATAACAGGGATTAGAATAAAGAGAAAAGCTGCCCGATATTCTGCATGATACAACTTACTTTTCTTTCTGGGAAAAACTTTCGTTTCAATCACTTTACTTGTATCAGTTTCCATTCATCCTACCTCCTTAATAAAAAAAGGCATCTGACAAAAACGTTAGATGCCTTTTTGGAAAATCAGTTTACAGCTTGCTCATGTTGGATGATTGATGCATCTAGTAATTCTTGCATTCTTGGTTGGAGTTGTTTTACATAATCAGCGGCTTCTTGTTCACCATCTAATACAGGCTGAATATTAATGAAGAACTCATCATACCACTCTGCTGTATACGTTCTAGCTCCAGGAAGCGCACGACCATATTCCCCTACGATATCAAGAAATTCTTTTTTATTATTCGGCACAGATTCTGTATCAGATGCCCACTCATCTGCCATATCAATCAAGTTTGGAATTTGAATTTGCGCGTCTACTAATTGTTGTTGTCCTTCTTCAGAAGTAGAGAGGTACATCGCCAATTCAATTGCTTCCTCTTTATTTTCGGTAGCATTTGCCACACCGATTCCTAGAGATCCAATATAAGTAGCAGATTCACCTGTTTTTCCAGCTGGCCAAGGAATTAAATCGTATTCAAAATCTAGTGTTGCATATGTACTCATATCCCATGGACCAACTGGGAAGAAAGCAATTTCTCCATTCATCCAGCGTTGATAGGTATCGAGTGTTTGTGCTTGCGCAACAGAAGGTGTTAACTCATGTTTATTTTGAATATCTGCGAAGAATTGAAGTGCTTCTGCAAACTCAGGCGTATCAATTGTAACTTCTGTATAATCTTCATTTAAGTAATCGCCGCCATTGCTCCAAACGAAAGCATGAAGTGCCCAGTTTACGTTAAATCCAGTAGCCCATTGATCAAGTTCACCGTCTCCATCATTGTCTTTTGTCAGTTGCTTACTTACATCGATAAACTCGTCCCATGTATATGGAGTATCAATGTCTGGCAGTGGAATTCCTGCTTCTTCAAACATTGCTTTATTATATCCTAGGGCAAATGGACCTACGTCCTTTGGTAATCCATAAATATTCCCTTCACCGACATTTTTACCATCATAACGATAGCTATCCACACCATATTCCCAAACATTTGCCAAATCAAAATTAGAGTTTTCTACTTCTTCAGTAATATCCATCAAAACTCCGTTATCTACGTAAGCCATTACATCTCCTTGCTCGACATAGAATACGTCTGGAATATCATTTCCTGCAATTGCAGCTTGTAATTTTGTAGCATACTGATCAGCATCTGTTGAAATAACGTTTACCGATACTCCAGGATGGTCTTCTTCAAATGCAGCAATCGCAGATTCATAAGCCTTTTTTTCATCTTCACCACCACGAAACATGAAGGTTAGTTCTTTATCGCCAGAGGTAGCAGCTCCTCCTTCAGAAGAGGTATCTGCTGTGTCACCAGTACCACAAGCAGATAAGGCAAGTGCAGTAAGAATAGTAAGTGATCCTAATAGATTTCTTTTCATGTTAACCAATTTAATAGCCTCCATTTTTTATCTAATTTTCGGTCTTCTTTTATTCGAGGACAATGGGTCAAATATTGGACTTTATTTCTCTTCTTAAACGAAATCCAATCACAACATTTACTACTTCATTCTTCTTGATTTTAGCGTTCTCTATAAATCACTTCCTCAGATTCATTTGATAAGAAACCTAATCTCTAAGAATACACTGGTGTAAATCTTTTCCTACCTCCTACCTTATATGACTTCCCCTACTCCCTTCCTATACCCTTAACGGCCTTTTGCAAACCCTTTATATCTTAACCATTACAGAAAGTATAGTTAATATAGTAAGCGTTGTCAATAACGTTTTCATTATTTTAACTAATTAATAAAACAGTTTACTAAATATATTTGTTAACGATATACTTTTAAATATATCAATCACATTCGCTGATAAGACAAACAATATAGGGTTTTTTAAGTTTTTCAATTTATCGCCTTTTATATTGACTTCCACTTAATAAACATTTATATTAATTACATATCAACTTATTAGAAAGCGGGTTAAAATATGCAACTAGACATCTCGCCTAATTCCTTAATCGTATATGAAGCATTAGCAAGTGACGTCCGCCTAAAAATCATTCAATTACTCTCACGCAAAAAAATGAACATCAAAGAATTAGCTGCAGAATTAGGGTTAAGCAGCGCCATCATTTCTAAACACATTAACAAGTTAGAAGAAGCAAAAATTATAAAAACAGAAAAAATCCCTGGAAAGTCAGGGATGCAGAAAATCTCAATCTTAAAGGTTGATCATATTGATGTGGTTTTCCCAGTAAAAATTTATCCTTCTTACGAGCTATATGAAGTGTCTATTCCGATTGGACACTATACCGATTACAAAATCCAGCCTTCTTGTGGCTTAGCGGATAGTAAGGACTTTATCGGCAACGTCGATGAACCAAAATATTTTATGGATTCCAGACGTATGAATGCAAGTATCCTTTGGTTTACTTCGGGTTACGTAGAATACAAGATTCCTAATTTCCTACAAGCTGAGAATACTTTGCAACAAATCGACATCAGCATGGAGATTAGTTCGGAGTTTCCTTTTGCCAACGACGTATGGCCTTCAGATATTACATTTAGTTTGAATGGTATTGATCTAGGCACATGGACAAGCCCTGGTGACTTCGCTGATACAAGAGGCCGGCTGAATCCGGACTATTGGCCAGACAATTTGAATCAATACGGTCTGCTTAAAACCATCCGAATTACTGATCATGGCACTTATATGGATGGGGACCCTCTTTCTTCAATCACCTTGGCAGACATTGATGATTCTCTTGAAATTTGGGATATTCGTATGGAGGTCAAAGAAGACAGCGAAAATGTTGGGGGCATTACTCTGTTCGGTAAAAACTTTGGTAATCATGAACAAGATATTGTAGTGAAGACCTACTATTCTTAAAATCAATTCATAAAGGAAGCGCAGCGTGGAATTTTTCCCGCTGCGCTTCCTTGTTTAATTTACTATTTTCAGCCATGCATCTGCGATAAAGGTATGCCCTTCGTCCGTTGGGTGTACGCCATCTTCTCCGGTTAAGGCTTGGTAACCTACCTTCATACCGGCTGCATTTAACAAACCATCCAGTGGAATAAAGTCTTCTGCGAATTCATTCGCTAACCGTCGCACAGCTTGGATACGCGGATCCAAATCCACTCGCCATTCCAAACGATCGGTTGGGTAACTCAAGACGAACGGCTCTAGGATAACAATTCGAGCATTCGTTTTTTCTTTTATGCGCTTCAGGACTTCTCGGTACTCCCTTTCAAACTGATTAATGACCTCTTTTGATCCGAAGTCAGCGGAGCCAATTCTATGCCAAGTATCATTGATGCCGATTAAAATAGATACGACAGTCGGCGAGAGATTAATACAATCTTCCTCTAATCTGTTCGCCAAATCAGGAATTTTATTGCCATTAATTCCTCGATTGAGGAACTGAAGATTCCATTCTGGATACTCTCCGCTTAATGATTCCGCTATCATTTTTGCATACCCATAGCCTAAATCTGCTGCATTCGACTTATCACGTCCAGCATCGGTAATGCTATCTCCAAAAAATAAAATACGATCATTTTTTTGCAATTTCATAGCTTCTTCTCCTTCTAATTCACGATACTTTTATTATAAAGGAAGCCCCTACATTTTTATACCAATCTTTTATCGAGTATGGTAGAATTAACATATGAAATGTTATTCATATGTTAGCTTAGAAATAGAAAGGAGCAACCTCCATGAATGAATACTCCGTTAAAGGAATGCACTGCGAAGAATGTGCACAAGATATTGAACAAAAACTCAAACAAGTTACTGATACAAATCAAATTAAAATTGATTATCCGCATCGTAAGGCTTATATTCCACAACAGACTGATATGGAAAAGGTAAATCGGGTCGCGGCTTTTGAAAAATTTGTCCTTCAACCAGTGACGGAAGAAGAGCATGAACATCATGGCCACCACCATGAACACGATCACGGTCATGATCATTCTCACCATCACGCACACGATATCGACTTCGCTTCAGGGGAAAGAGCAGCGAAGAATATGAAGATTGTCTTCTTTATTAATATTGCTTTCTCCATCTTGGAATTTCTATTTGGTATCCTCTTTAATAGTGCCGCTATTCTAACAGATGCGGTTCACGATCTGGGTGATGCCATTTCGATTGGATTGGCCTGGTTCTTCCAGAAAATATCTACTCGGGAAGCCGATGAAAAGTATAGTTTTGGACATCAACGTTTTTCTTCTCTCGGCGCTCTGATTACGGGGGTCGTGTTATTAGCAGGTTCGGCTCTACTCATTTTGAACACATTGCCACGTTTATTCAATCCGCAACCGGTTCACTATGAAGGGATGTTCTGGCTAGCCATCTTTGCGATTGCGGCAAATGGATATTCAGCTTGGCTGATGAGCCGGGGGAGTTCGACGAATGAGTCCATGCTAAACTTGCATTTACTGGAAGATGTACTAGGCTGGGTCGGCGTTCTTGTTGTGAGTGTCGTGGTTCGTTTCACAGGTTGGCATATCTTAGATCCTCTGTTATCACTCGCTATTGCTGGCTTTATCATTTATAAAACCTGGCCGCTCTTTCAAAAAACCGCGGAGATTTTCTTGGATGCTGTTCCGCGCGACGTTCATATGAAATCAATTCGCAAAGACATCCTCGCTCTCCCATCTGTCCACAATTTGTCCCATCTGCATATTTGGTCGATTGATGGTGAAGAACATGCGATGGCAGTGACCATCAGCACAGATGAGCTGAGTGATTTGGAAGAGGAAGAATTAAAAGAAACCATTCGCCAAATTGTTGCGAAGCAAAATATTACCCATACAACTATTGAAATCATGGCTGATCCAGAACAATGGCTACGCTAAAAATCTATAAATAAAAAAACATGCAAGTGAAGCTTTTTTAGGAGCTCACTTGCATGTTTTTTCCTCATTTGGTATGAGTGAGTTGTTTTTTAGCCTCACTTGCACGTTTCTTTATGCAGTTCGATATATCCTAGCACCAAATGGCATCAATGCGAGCTTCGCGTGCTTGAAATGTTGCAGGCCAAATGGGATTCCGATAATGGTCAGACAGAAAATCACGCCTAGAACTACTTCTTCAATCGCTAATGCGATTCCCCCAACAATCATCCAAACTATATTAATCAAGAACGATGCACCACTGCCACTGAAGGCGACATCTTTTCCAAATGGTGCGGCTGACATCTTCGCAAACTTGAAACATTGAAGACCCACAGGAATCCCCACAATCGTCAGGCTCCATAAAATCCCAATAAATCCCCATGACAGGAATGGGATAAAGCCGCCCAAGATAAACCAAATTATATTCATTAGTAGATTCATTTGATCACTCCTTTATTCTGTTCTTATCATATCGAATAAAGGCTCTTCTATCATCCGTCTTAATACTGATTTGGTTCTACGCCTTCCATGTATACAGAAACAATCCCCATAGGCGGAATCTTAACGGTTACGGTCCCCTGTTCCTGCTTCACATCATGGAATGCTTCTTTTTTGATGTTTTCTGGATTTTCGAAGTTATTGTGGTCATCCATCACTTTTCCAATCAACGCTTCAGCCGTAATGGTTCGAATATCAAAATCAGCAATATCCAGTACAACCACGTCTTCTTCGGTTAGATGATAGTTGCAGAAGGAAGCGGTAATGGTGTTCCCTTTTTTCGAAACCGTATAGTCGGTTGTTTCTTTCGTTGTTCCTATGGCATCGATTTTCGTTGCATCCATATGGTTTTTATATAAATCAAAGACATAATACGTTGGCGTTTTGAGCATTTTTTCCCCTTCAGTCAAAATCATTGCTTGAAGGACATTCACCATTTGGGCAATGTTTGCCATATGAACGCGCTCGGCATGCTTGTGGAAAATATTCAACGTCAAACTCGCTACCATCGCATCGCGAATGGTGTTTTGTTGGTACAAGAAGCCACGGTTGGTTCCTGGTTCTACATTCAACCAACTGCCCCACTCGTCTATAATCAATCCCACACGTTTCTCTGGGTCATAGCGATCCATTATTGTGCTGTGTTTCGTAATCAACTCATCCATCGATTTGGCATTTTCTACCAAGGAGTACCATTCTGCTTCCGGGAAACCAGTCGCGGCACCTTTATCATCCCATGTTCTTGGGACCACATAATGATGAAGGCTGAGTCCGTCCATATAAGCATGGGCATTCTTCATTAATACATCGGTCCAGTTGTAGTCATAGCCATTCGCTCCACAAGCGATTTTGTATACGCGGTCCGTCCCGTATTGACGTACATACGTTTGATAACGGCGGTACAAGTCGGCATAGTATTCTGGACGCATATTGCCTCCGCAACCCCAACTTTCATTTCCTACACCGAAAAATTCCACTTTCCATGGTTCTTCTTGACCATTTTCTCGGCGCCAATTAGCCATAGGAGATTCTCCACCCATGGTCATGTATTCCATCCATTCTTGCATCTCTTGGACGGTACCACTGCCCACATTTCCGTTTATGTAAGCTTCTGCGCCTACCTGTTGACAAAGTTCAAAAAATTCATGTGTACCAAAATGATTGTTTTCCGTAATGCCGCCCCAATGCGTATTCACCATTGTTTTGCGTTCTTCGGCTGGGCCAATCCCATCTTTCCAATGATATTCGTCAGCAAAGCATCCGCCTGGCCAGCGGATAACCGGTACTTGAATGGCACGCAATGCTTCTACAACGTCCTGCCGAATCCCATTTTTGTGGGGAATATCTGAATCCAGACCGACCCAGACCCCTTCATAAATACAGCGTCCTAAGTGCTCTGCAAATTGTCCATAAATATATCTACTGATGGTGCCTGTTTTCCTAGATGCAGTTACTTGAATGTGTGGTTTCATCGGTTTCTTCCTTTTCAACTTTATTGGTTTATTTCCCATTGCTGAATGATTTCTTCACAAATAAAATGACTTCTCACACTTGATGAGGTTGATACTGGATTTTCTTGCGTTTGTAGACCAGCTACAAATTGTTCGATGGAAGTGGTAAACCCTCGTTTATATACGGTTGCGTCCCAATCACCGAAAAACTTCGCTTCTTTTTTGCCATCGCTGAGAGCGGTATACTCGGTCAAATCAACCAAGCGGGCTGTTCCACTCGGACTTTGAACTTCCATCACTTCCTCATTCGCTCCAGCTGCCGTATTCATAGAGACGAAGCAACTGGTTGAACTAGTTTCCAAAGTCAGCCAAACACGTTGAAGCATTCCTTCTTCTGCCACAATATAGGACTGGAAGGACACGATTTCATCATCAAGTAAATACAGCGCCGTATCTACTACGTGAATGAATAAATCATAGATAGCATAACGAACCGGCTTGATACTTTTCACTCGGTTCTTTTGGATCACCATCATATTCTTATCGGGGATTTTCTTGAGTTCTTGAACCATTGGCGCAAAGCGGCGATTAAAACCAGTCGTCAACAACTGTCCTTTTTCTTCCGCCAGCTTCACCAATGCTTCTGTTTCCGCTAAACGTTCACTGATTGGTTTATCTACATAAACCGAGATGCCATGCTCTAACAAGTGTCGAATGATTTCGCCATGCACATCCGTTGCAACATGGACGAAGGCCGCTTCGATTCCACTTGCAATCCACTCATTGAGGTCGGTATAGAAATGTTGCAAACCATATTGAGATTGCAACGCTTCTGCTTTTTCTTTCTTTCTTGTGTAAAAGTGCCACTCTACTTTATCTTGCATCAGTAACATGGCTGGTAAATACGCTTTTTGAAAAATGTTTCCTAATCCAATTACGCCAATTTTCACCGGGATTCATCCCCCTTTTTTGCTTTTGAAAAACACCACACAATCTGCGAAAGCGTGGTGTCGTTCTCATTATACCGTTATTTCTCTTCGTAACGGAAGTAATCAAAATCAGCTGGCTGACGACGGCCCGATACATCGATACAATGCATACCAACAAACGCTCCAGTGAAGAAGCCGGCTTGTTCAATATAGTCATCGGACAGTTTATAAGTTGCAAATGGAATATCAATAAGCTGGAATTTTTCGCCATCGAAAGAGTAGGAGAAGTAGTAATCCTTCGCATTGGTTTCCACTCTCAAGTAGACATCCTCTACCCCATCTGGAATGGCAATTTCTCTACCTTGTAACGGATTCGAAGAAACAAAACGATCACAAGCCATCAAATCAATCACACGACCTTTTTCTTCGTTCCATGTTACGTGTAGGCTCGTCCAGTTACGAGTATTGTAGTAGCAAATCAATCCCGCCATTTGTTGGAATGTGTCTGGTTGGAAGCTTACCTTTGTTTCAGCCACAAATTCCAAACTTTGCCATCTTCTTGCTACAAGAGATTGTATAAACAAGGAGTGCAAGGATTCTCTTCCATACAAGCGCAAGGAGCCTGGTTTATCCGTTAAGCTACCAATTTCTTCATTGAACGGAATACGAAGTGTATTGAAGTGGTGATTCAAGATTTCTGAATCGAAATGATCCACTACTTCATAGTCCATTTCCCATGTTTGCTCTGGTAAGTCAGGTGCTTCTACTTCCACACTTGGCTTGTTTCCGCCTACAATATAAGGCCAGTCATTCTCCCAATATACTTTTTGAATCGCTGTTTCTCTGCCGAGTGGGCAAAAGCCGCGTTCTTCTAATAATTTAATTCCGTCACGTTTTACGGGACGACCGACTAGGTGGGCAAAGTACCATTCGCCATCTTGGGTGCCTACTAACGAACCGTGCCCTGCCTTTTGCAATTCCAAACGAGGATCTGGCCATGATGTAATCAATGGGTTCTCTGGATGAACTTCATAAGGACCCTCTATATTTTTGGAACGGGCGATGGTTGCCGCATGCTCGAACTTCGTGCCGCCTTCTGCTACCAACAAATAATAATAGCCATTCAATTTATATAAGTGCGGTGCTTCCGTCAAGCCAAGATCTGTACCTTTGAAAATAACTTTGCGGTCACCAATTAATTTTTGTTCTTCATGACTGTATTCTTGCAGGACAATTCCATAGAATTTATGGTTATAAGGGCGATGATCCCATAACATGTTTACGAACCACTTGCGTCCATCTTCATCATGGAAAAGTGATGGGTCGAAGCCGGAATTATTCATGTAGATCGGCTCGCTCCACTCGCCATCAATCGTATCGCATGTAACCAAATAGTTGGCGCCATCTTTCCACGTGTTGCCTTCTACTACTTTGATATCCGAATAGATGAGCCAGAACTTCCCATCGTGATAACTCAAATCAGGTGCCCATACACCGCCCGAATCTGAATTGCCTCGCATGTCCAACTGACTCACCCGGCTAAGCGGATGGCTGACTAAGCGCCAGTTCACTAAATCAGTCGAGTGATGAATTTGAACACCGGGGAACCACTCAAAGGTGGAAGTTGCGATGTAGTAATCATCACCTGCGCGACAAATACTTGGGTCAGGGTT
This sequence comes from Jeotgalibaca caeni, assembly GCF_028863945.1. Lineage (GTDB taxonomy): Bacteria > Bacillota > Bacilli > Lactobacillales > Aerococcaceae > Jeotgalibaca > Jeotgalibaca caeni. The sequence goes on from NZ_JARBEA010000025.1 coordinate 11,239, forward strand.
AAATCCTTTTAGGACAGGATTTTGGATCATTTTTTTCATTTCAGCAAAACTCCTTCAGCCATTTGATTTTTATTTAATATATTTTCCTTTGATGTCAGATAAAATATCAAAATTATAAGCGACTAACAGATACATGAACACGCTCATGAAGAGCAGCGGCAACATTTCTACAGTCACCACCATCACCACATAAGTAATGAACAAAATACAAGCGTTCCCAATCGTTAATTTGATGCGAGTAAGGGTATAAAACATCCCCAACTTCAGTAAATCCTTAAAGGTAAACTTGAACTTGATGCTGATTAGAAAGGTTGGAATCAGTACCAAAGCCACCAAGAAAAACAGGAGCAGGAAGAAAAAAGAAAAGAACGACGTCTGGATACCAAACAATTCATTGTTAAACAGGATATCAACAATCAAGATTGCTTCCACCCCTACAAATAGCCCCCACAATCTAAAACTGTCCCACCAGTTATTTCGATAGTACCGCCAGAAATCCTTCATCGGTGTTAAGTCTTTTTTCTCCAGAATTTGAATCATGGAGGCAATGAGCGCACCTAGAGCCGGTCCTACCGGCAAGAGCAGCAACACATACAAGATAAGGTTCTCAATCGCTGGAGTCACAAAAATAAAAAGGAGGAGGGTCGGGATAATCGCAATCAAGAATTGGACATTGGTTACCATCAACCAATACACATAATTGGACCAAACAAACATTTTTCTTTTTTCAAAATCTGGTTTTTCAGACATGGCTTTTCTTCACTTCTTTCATTAGTTACGGTAGCTGATTAATTTTTCATCGTCCAGTCCATCATACGGTTGTGTTTCTTCTCTGACAAGTTCAATTTCAACTAACGTAACTTCATTTTTCTTCATTTCAAAAGAGACGGTAAGGGTCCCTTTACTTGTTTGTTCTTGAGAAATCGTGATTCCAGGAACAGCAATTCCCTTCAGTGTTGTCACTTGTTCAGCGGATGGGAAACGCGGACGACCCATCATACGCCAAGCATTCCAAGCATTCCCTACCTCTTCGTTGACCGTTGATTTTTTGATGAAATAAAAACCATCAGTGACCGGTAGTTCTAACGTTACCTCAACAGGAGGAACGTCCTCTTTCTCAGAAACACAGTTCCAAGCCACTAAAGCGATGGAGTTGTCCTTTCGTTTTACGATATGGATCTCGTCATCACGGTAAAGTGTGTCTCCTGTTAACTTGGCAAAAAATTCATACAAGAAGTACGTAGGTTTCTTGATCCCATGATAAGCCATCAAGCCAAAACCACCATGGAACAAACTCGTTGGAACGCCTAGTTCCTCAAACACATCACTGAATGTCCAGTAAGAGAACGAATCTGCATAATCGCCGCCTTGACTGATTACCCTGCCTAAGTAAGCAGCATTATACGCTGTATCATGAAGCGGGTTGGTCGGATTATAGGAAGTGTTGAATTCCGTAATATGAACCGGCACATCCGGAAAAGCGGAGTCCTTCAAATATTCTCTACCCGATTTGAAATCATTCAATAACGAATCACTTGGACTTAGGTTTTGGTAAACAGCAAATGGAATCCGCTCAGGTGGTTCGGAAGAGTATGCATGTCGAGACAAGAAATCGACAGGCAGACCTTCTTGTTCGCAGAAGTCGAGGAAATCTTTCATCCAATAGTCGGTTCCGCCGCAAATTGCCGGCCCTCCTACTTGTAAGTCTGGATGAATCGATTTGATCGTCCATACGGTTTCCCGATAAAGTTTGAAGTATTCCTTCTGGTCTGCATGTTCCCAAAAGTTAACCAAGTTTGGTTCATTCCACACTTCAATCGGCCAGGTCAAAACTTCCTCGATGCCATACCGTTCGATAAAATGCTGAATCGTATGACGAACTAATTCATTCCATTTTTGGTAATCTTTTGGCGGTGTGACATTTCCCTTCCACCAGAAAATAGTTTGCTCACCGGAAGCAATCTGGTGCGGCATAAAACCTAATTCAATGAACGGTTTCAAATCCATACGCAGGAAGGAATCGAAGATTTGATCAATCAAATGGAAATTGTAGAGAACTTTCGTTTCTCCTTGCCACTCATACTCTTGATAGATCCCAATATCTTCGTGGAACAACCCGTGACCGCGAATATAGCGAAACCCGATGTCTTTTTGAACTTGCTCCAATGCATCCAGGTATTCCTTTCTAAGAGCTAGCCCCAAACGTCCGGTACCGATGCAATACCGCCACTGATCAGCAAAAGGTTGTGGGTCTTGAATCAAGTCTTCTTTCCGTATCACTTTGTCCATTCGCATTCTCCCTTAAAAAAATAGTAGAGGCTGGAATCGGAACTCCCGCCTCTTTTCTATTTTTACTGATTTTTATTCGTTTGCAGCTTTGTAGTCGTTGTATGCATCGTTTACAATTTGTAGGTATTGATCCAAACCTTGACCTTGTAATTCAGTAATGAATTGGTCATATTCTTCCATTGGACGGTTTCCTAAAATGAATTGTAACGTAGCTTGGTCTGTAGCATCACGCAATGGAGTTGCTAACAAGGTATATTGTTCTTGAACATCTTCAGAAAGTGGTGCTGGTGGTGCTGGCTCTGCTAGTTCACGCGTTTCGTTCATCGCATTTTGGAATTCTTTTTCTTCTTCAGCCATCATTGATTGGCTCAAAGCAGTGGTTCCGCCATAAGAGAATACCCCGCCAGAGAAACCGAAGTCAGCATTCAAAGCTTTTGTTCCTGCTGGGTTCAAACCAATATAGTTCACATCGTCTGCTAGTTTGTAGTTGCCAGCATCGTCTTTCGTATACGTTGTGCCTTCTACACCCCATTTAGTGAACTCTTGACCTTCGTCGCTGTACCATAACCAGTCAATGAATTGCATCATTGCAACAAAGTTTTCATCTTCAGCAGCTTCAGAAGAAATCATAATTCCGTTTTCTGTACGAACCCCACCGATGATGTTGCCGTATTCAGAAGCTGGGTTGGTGATTTTCTTGATTTCGTACTCTCCTGCGCCAACGGTTGTGTCTAAGCCAGCACGGTAGTCAATCAAGTTTTGAGCGTTTGTTGAGATAACAAAACTTTGTTCGTTTGAAAGTTTTTGAATCGCTTGGTCGTCTTCTTGTGTGAAGCTTTCTGGATCCATCAACCCTTCATCAACTAACTTCGCGAAGTAAGCGACCATGTCACGATAGTTATCGGTTGTAGGAGCATATTCAAATGCATCTGCTTCTTCGTTAAAGACTAGACCTTGGTTGAAGCCCCATCCGCCAACGGTTCCAAAAGAGGATGCTGCGTAGTTCAACAAACTTTGTCCTTTGAAGCGGTCAGAGAACAATACGCGATCTGGGTATACTTTTTTCAATGCTTTCAAAGATTCATATAGATCTTCCCATGTATCCGGAATTTCTAAGTTGTTTTCTTCCCAAATGTCATAACGCAATGCTAGTGTGTAGTCGTGACGTACTGTTTCATGCAACCCTGGAAGAACATAGAATTTACCGTCTTCTTGTCTCAAGCCGTCTAATTCTTTTTCCATTCCCCACTTCTCAACTTTTTCTTGGAAGTGTGGCATCAAGTCTAGGTAGTCACTCACTGGCAAGATTGTACCGGAAGATACGAATGGTGATTCTTGACCTGGATATGTTTTAGGAATAATGTATGGCGATTCACCAGAACTGATCAATAAACTTCTCTTTTGTTCGTAGTCACTCATTGGAATAACAGTCGTTTCAAATTCAACATTTGCTAGTTCTTTGATTTTTTCGAATAAGAGCCAGTCTTCTTTGATTGGGTAGTTTGGATGATCACTGTACATCATGCTAAAGGTAAGTGGTTCTGTAGCAGTAAATTGGTCTCCTGCTTTGTAATCTTCCATAGCACCTGCCGTATTTTCTGAAGTTGTTTCCGTAGAGCTCGTTGCTTCATCAGTGGTTGTGCTGTCAGAGCCAGCTTCTCCTCCTTGATTACATGCTGCTAGTAATGAGACTAATGCAAAAGCTGAACCGGACATCAATAATTTTTTAAAGCGAGTATTCATTTTTTCTCCTCCTGGAATGTCATTATCTTATTTTCTCTACTTCCATACTCACAACCTATTCGTAACCGTGAACGGTCCTCCTCCCTCCAAAAATCATGATCGCCTAGCAATTGTGCTGCCTTATTGCTTAACGGAACCGAGCATTATACCGCTTACAAAGTACTTTTGTACAAATGGATACACGGTAATGATAGGCAGTACAGTTAATACCATCGTAACGGACTTGATATTTGCTGAAATTTGCGTCATGTTATCCGCGCTGGATGCTCCTGCCTCTGTTGCTCCAGAAGCTCCACTAATCATATTTCGCAAATACAATGTCACTGGGAATAGTTCTTTTTTATCAAGGTATAAGAAAGCACCAAACCAAGAGTTCCAGCTGCCTACTGCGTAAAACAAAATCATGGTTGCTAAGATTGGTTTACTCAACGGCAGAATGATTTTGGTCAGAATACCGTACGTATTCAGTCCGTCAATGGATGCTGCTTCTTCCAGCTCATTCGGCATGCTTTCAAAGAATGACTTCATAATTAACATATTGTAAATACTCAAGGCACCTGGTAATACGACCGCCCAAATGGTATTTGTCATCCCCAAACTATTAATCAAAATGTAGTTCGGCACCAATCCACCATTGAAAAACATCGTGAATACGGCGAATCCAATGAAGAATTTACGTCCCTTTAAGCGGAACTTGGATAAGGCATAGCCCAACATGGTTGTTAGAATCAAGGAAATGGTGGTCCCTACTACGGTATAAACAATCGTATTTTTATAGTTGGTCCAAAATGTATCATCTGCTAGTATCAAGCGGTAGGTCTCCAGATTGAATCCCTTGGGAATTAAACCAACTTGTCCCGAGTTGATATATCCTTCACCACTGAATGATTTGGCTACTACGTTCAAGAACGGAAATAACGTCAAGAAAATAATGCCGATCATCAAAAAGTAGTTAAAGACCTTAAAGCCTTTTTGAGCTTTTGTTTCTTTCATGTTCTTTCCTCCTTACCATAAACTACGGGATGTAAGTTTTTGGGAAATCTTATTCGATGATAATACTAACGTCAATCCAATTAATGATTCGAACAAACCAATTGCAGTTGCGTAACTGAAGTTGTTCGATTGTAACCCAACCCGGTATAGGTACGTAGAAATTACGTCCCCTGTGCTGTAAGTCAATGGGTTGTACAAGAGAAGGATTTTCTCGAATCCGACAGCCATGAAGCTACCTACGTTCAAGATAAATACGGTTACAATTGTTGGTAAGATTCCTGGAATCGTTACATAAATCGTTTGTTTCCAACGACCAGCTCCATCGATTTTTGCAGCTTCATACAGACTCTCATCAATATTCGTTAAGGCTGCTAGATAAAGGATGGCTCCATAACCGGTTTTTTGCCAAACTTCAGATCCTACGTAAATGGTTCTGAACCAATCTGGTGATTGAATAAATGGAATTTTTTCACCAGTAAAGAATTCAACAACTACGTTGATTGCGCCATTTGCAGCAAGAAGTTCTAAAAGGATACCCGCTACAATAACCGTAGATAGGAAGTGAGGCAAGTAAGAAGCTGTTTGAATAAACTTCTTGAATTTTTTATTTGTAATTTCATTTAACAAAAGTGCAAATGCGATTGGCAATGGGAAGGTAAACAGCAACGTTAGTCCCCCCAAGGTCAAGGTATTACGAAATACTTTCCAGAAGGTTGGGTCGTTAATAAACATATTAATATAGCGCAACCCTACCCACTCTTCACCAAAGATGAAGCCACCTGGAACAAATTTACGAAAAGCAATGATGTTCCCCGCCATTGGAATGTATTTGAAAACGAAAAGGAACAGGAACGGTATTACTAACAGACTATAAATACGCCAGTCTTGCTTCAGCGCTTTTTTCCATGAGCCTACTCGTGAACGTTTTTTGGGCGAGACTTTCATCTCTTTTTCTTCAACTACTGTATCAACTTCTCCGGTCAAGCGAATCTCCTCCTATTACTTTTTATTAGACCCATTTTATGGGTAGATGATGCGATTTTTTTCGTCAACGACACCTGACTTACGATAGTAGTAGGTGTTTACTTGGTCTCGCCATTCCGTTGCACAGCGCATTTGTTCAATCAATCTGAGGCGGACATTCTCATAGTCCTCTTCAGCAAGCTGACCTTTGAGGGATTCCCATTTTTCTTGGTAGCCCTTCACTGCTTCTACGCCAACAAAGTGCGTATCATAGATGTGTTGGATGACCGTTTTACCACTTTTCAGTACATGCGTATAAGGAACATGGTGGAAGAACAATAGCAACTCATCTGGGCAAGTTTCGATGTGCTCATATTTTTCGAAATTCTCTGGGTAATACTGACTCGTATAACCTGTTCCGGTAGCTACCGTTCGGTCTACGCCGAGCCCATTGCGATCAGAGAAGTGGTACGTTCCCCACATCGAGTATTCATAGCCATCGATATTTGGTCCATAATGATGATTCGGTTCGACCATCCAGCCTATTCCTAATGGAGAGGTATACTCTTCATAGACGTACCGAGAAGTCATCATGATTTCTTTCAATACTTCCTTCGCCGCATCGTCCAAGGTGAACGTTCCAGCAATCCACTCTTCCAAAATTTCTTCAGCCGTTAAACTTGCATCCCATCCTAAACGCCCAAATCCGTAGAAGTTTGCTTGTGAGAGCTTGTGCCCTGTCCAGTTATTATCCAGACCTACGTTGGTAACAGCAGTAATGCCATTTAAGCTTGGATGTTCTGGATAGCGATTCAAAACTTTTTGAATCGTGCTTCCTTCTCCTTCTGCATGCGTATCGAAGTCGAGAACTTCTTTCCATAAAGGTACGAGATAGAAGATATGCTTTTGTTGACCGGTGTATTCTTGCGTAATTTGAAATTCAAGAATTTGGTTTGTTTTCTTCAATGCACCAAACAAAGGTGATACAGCTTCGCGCACTTGGAAATCCATTGGTCCGTTCTTGATCTGCAAAACAACATTATCTAAAAATTCACCATCTAGCGGTGCGAAGTGGTCATAGGCTGCTCGAGCCCGGTCAATTGTACGATTACGCCAGTCTTGATGGTTGTCATAAACAAAGCAACGCCAGAAGACAACGCCTTGATACGGAGCAATTGCCCGACCGAGCATGTTGGCACCATCTGCATGGTTACGTCCATACGTAAATGGTCCTGGTCGATTCTCGGAATCTGCTTTCACTACAAAGCCACCAAAATCACTGATTTTTGCATAAATGGTATCCGCCGCTTGTTGCCACCAAGCTTGCACCGTTTCATCAAGCGGATCAGCTGTAGTCAGTTCTCCCATTTCAATCGGCGCTGCGTAATTGATACTTAGAAACAGCTTAATTCCATAGCTTCTGAAGATTTCTGCTGCCTTTGCAACTTGGCTCAACAGCGGTTCTCTGATTAAGTACGTTTCTACTTGATGCACATTGACGTTATTAATGGTTAATGCATTGATGGATACAGAAGCAAGGAGTCGTGCATACTCTCTTACGCGATCCCAATCTTCACGGAATTGATTGTCACGAAAGAATATCGAATCTCCTGCATACCCTCTCTCAATGGATCCATCCATGTTATCCCAATGGTTGACCATCCGGAACCGATTATCAGGAATGGATTCTAGCTCTACTACTGGTTTCCCTTGGCTGAATAAACGAAGAAGATGATAGAATCCGTATAGCCAGCCCTTTGAAGTAGCGGCTGTAATGATGATTTGGTTCTCTTTCTGTTCCATCCGGAACCCTTCTTCGCCTAAGTTTGCAAGTGGTTTCATTTCAAAGAAAAGCTGAGCTTCTTTTGAATCTTGAACTTTCTCTGCGGCAAAAAAGTGTGTGAGTTCTTGTTCTAGCGTTTTCGACAAATTCGTCTCTGTAGAAAAGGCATAGCTTTGTATCGAATGATCTATGTGTATATGATTTAACCAGCATTTATCTAAGTTTACTGACATTTTCCTGCTCCTTTGCGGTTCAAGGAGGATGATATCGCCCTCATTTGCAATCGATTACAATTCGAACCAAAAAATTTTATTTTCTAATCCTATTTTTGTACTCATTACACTAGTTTGTTTATCTAATAAACTAACTGTACTCAAATAATAAATGATATTCGCCTACCTGTCAAGGCTTTTTCCAGCATTTTTGTTAGCGTTTCCTATTCTTTTCATCTTCCCATCTCCAGATGAAAGGAGGGATTGGATTCCCCTCTTTACTGAAATAAGGCGGATTTTCTGGATTATTTGTAAAGGCATAACGGACTCCTGTTACCGTCCTTTTTTCTGGGACAAGCACTACAATTTGGGTCCCTTCTGCATATGAACTTGCTTCCACCCATTCTCCATTTTCTGTTTCCAGTTCAAAGTAGGAATTCGAAGAGTGTGTCATCATTTCATCCCCTACATTCTGGAATGAAAGTAGAAGCCTTCCTCCTTGATCCTCTACGTTTAGAAGTTGAGGCTTAGGCAGATAAGAATTGTCTTCGTAGACCATTCGTAAGGCATCTTTTGCCAGGCGGATTCCGATGTCCTTTTTATTTTGTGGATGGAGATCATTCCCTTCTCCGATATCAATCGTCACCGTCATTGCAGTCATGGGTACTTCTCGTTCCACTCTTGCTTGCTGCTCCCTTAATTCTGCCCAATTCTGCCCTTCTTCTCTGACAAGTGGTTCATGGTAGTTGGCTAATTGGACAAACAAGAATGGAAGTTCTTCTTGCCAGCTCGTTCGCCAACGATTGATCACGTTCTTGAATAGAGGTGCGTACGTTTCAGGGTTTCCTGAATTGGATTCTCCTTGATAGAAAAGGAATCCTGCTATTCGATAATGGCGGATTGGATGAATCATGGCATTATATAACCCGGTCGGCTTGTACTGGAAGAAAGTCATTTGGGTGGATGGTTCACTAGTTGCTACCCGTTTGTATTTCCATGCTCCAGAAAGATCCAATTTCGTTTCTTTCCCTTCCATGCCATAGAACTTCCCAGGTACGAATCCACCATTCTCGCCATTCAAAACCAACCGCACTGCTAACACATTTTCCCCTTCTTTTAATATTCCTTCCGGGACTGGGTAACGGCGTGGCGGATAACGATACTCTGTTTTCCCCACAAAGGTGCCATTTACGTAAACTTCATCATAGTCAATGATTGCCCCTATCTTCAAGAGCGCTCGTTCCGAAAAGTCATTGCTGTCTTCTATGGTAAACGTCTTACGGAACCAGATAGATCCTGGTTGATTGGCTAGCTCTGTTTCATCAAACAAGGTAGGGACATTCATTTCTGCCCAATCGGTGTCATCATAGTCTACCTTTATCCAGTTGGAATAATCTTTGTCTTCTTTTTCTTGAGCCTCGACGGATTGATACCACTGATTGGTTCTTTCTTCGTCTTCCCGTTTTACGGACGTTACCCACTCGTCCTGTCGAAGCTGGTCTAACTCTTCCTTAACCAAAGGGTTATCCTTCAGGTCCTCTTCCTTCATCCACGCTTCGGCTGGTGTTCCCCCTACGGCAGTTAGAATCATTCCAATGGGAACATCCAGCGCTTGATGCAGATGTGCAGCAAAAAATGTACCGACTGCACTGAATGCGAGAATATTTTGTGAGGTGGCCGTTTTCCATCCAGCAGCTTGCTCCCCTATTTCTTGTGGTCTGTGGAAGTTATATTCAATGGGCACATGGAACTCCCGAATCAACGGAAGATTCATGTGCTTGATTTCTTCTTCATATAAATCTAAAGTTCGTCCAAGCGGCAATTCCATATTCGACTGCCCGCCTGCCATCCATACTTCGCCCACATACACGTCTTTCAGAACAATGGTTTCACTGCCCTCAATGGTCAGTTCATAAGGGCCACCTGCAGGAAGAGGCTCCATTTCTAAGAGCCATTTCCCTGCTTCATTTACGATTCCTTCTACTTGTTGATTTTGAAAAGTGATTTGAACTGTTTCTCCTGGATGATCAAATCCCCAGAAGGTATGTTTTTTATTTCGTTGCAAAACCATCCCATCGCTGAGGATGGATGGAAGCTGAAAGCCCGTTTCTTTTGTCATTTTTCCCATTCCCTTTTCATCGAGTCGGATTTCCTATTATATTCCAAAAAGAAGACTTTGGCTGGCTCTTTTCGTCAAATACAAACGGCCAGTTTTTTCGTCCCCGCACTGGGAAGTCATCCAGCCAAGTATAGCTGTCGTCTACCCCCCAGAATGTGACTGAGTCAATAACGTCTTGGTAGCTCTTGAAGACTTGGAAGAATTGCTCATAGCGTTCTGCTTGTTGTTGGAGCATTGCTTCAGTTGGCATCAACAAAGAGGTTCGTTTGTCTTCATGATCAAATACCGACACATCCATTTCGGTAACATGTAGTCGTAACCCTAAGGAAGCATACTTCTCAATGGCAGCTTTGATGGCATCCATGCTTGGGCTGGTTAAGTTCCAATGGCATTGAAGACCGATACCATGAATCGGTACGTCTCGTTCTAATAGGGAACGGACCATCCGGTAAATTTTATCGGACTTTTCTGGCGAAGATTCGTTATAGTCATTATAGAAAAGCTCTGCCTTTGGATTGGCTGCGTGTGCCATGCGGAAGGCTGTTTCAATAAAGGAGTCACCAAGAATTTCCAGCCACTTTGATTTTCTTAGAATATCGTTTCCCTTATCATCAACTGCTTCATTGACAACGTCCCAGCATCGAATATCATCTTGATAGTGCCCGAGAACCGTCTCCATATGCGTCTGCATCCGTTCAAGCAATTGTTCTTTAGAAACGATCTGTTCTCCGTTACGAAATACCCATTCCGGTGTTTGGTTGTGCCAGACAAGCGTATGACCGCGTACGGCCATCTGATTCTGCTTGGCAAATTGAACGATTTGGTCTCCTGCCGCAAAATCAAAGACCCCTTCTGTTGGTTGTAAGCTTTCAAATTTCATGCAGTTTTCAGCAGTCACACTGTTGAATTGTTCTGCAATAAAGGTCCCTCTGTCCCGTAATACAAATTCATTTACCGCTGCCCCTACCTTAAAGGAGTCTTGGAAGACTTCTTTTAGTTGCGGGAACGTTTGAAATTCAGTCATCGATTGATTCCCCCTATTCCTTCTCCCACATCCGATACTTCCCACTCAAAGCCAAGAAAGCAAAGAAGTACAGACAGTTATCATAGTATCGGTTGCGCCCATCACGTAAAGGTGTTTCCCATAGCCGTTCGATATATTCTCTTCCTTTTGTCACATCGTCATAGGCAAGTGCCGCCATTGCATTCGTTGCGAGCAAGCCAATCGGGTGGCGAGACTCTTCGTCAAAAGGAGTACCATCGATTTGGTATTTCTTATAGGCTTCGGCTGGAATTCCCTTGAAGTAGGTGTGCAATTTTTCTACCACTGTAACTGGAGTATGTTCGTTGCCGAACCACTCATAATCTAAACCAATGTTGGCTGCTGTTCGGTACGAATCACTATAGAAGTGGCCGAATCCGCGTTCATCATTTGGCGTACCGTCATAGTATGCATATTCTGGTGTCATTCCTGTTTCTGGATGAGCAGAGATTGCGATATAGTCACGACTTGCTTTCGCTGCTTTGCTCCAGAAGTCGCGGTCTTCTTCATTGGCTGAATGAGCAAATAATTCATAGAAATGCGGGACGTGATAGGAAGGGTCGCTAAACTCTACTCCTGGTACAAATTTGATGAGGTAGTTTTCCAGATTCCACATCGAATCTCCCTCTAGTTCTGTTCCCTTGTGCAGACAGTCTGATAAGATCTGGCGTGCCATCTTGTCGTATTCATAGATACCCGTTCCATTTCCCCAGCGTTTAGCGGCAAGGAAAAGTGCCATCGCAAAGAATTCTTCTCCGTCAGGTGCAGGACCGTCATCAATTTTTTCTCCATCTGGCGTACAATGCCAAGCAAAATAGCCTTTATGGAATCCTGATTGATGGTACATATTTTCGTAAGACCATTTCCACAGCCGGTTAAATACCTCTTGATCCCCCATTTGAAGGGCCATCATCATTCCATACGACATTCCTTCACTGCGCGCGTCATCATTTCCAGTATCTAACATATACCCGCTATCTTCTGTTTCGAAATAGATGCGGTACGGAGAAGACTCATCCTTGAACAATGCTTCCCAGATTCCTTGAACGCGGTTCTCAATTTCTGCTTGATCATAGCCACATTCTGCAAATGCATTGCGGTATTCCCCTGTATAAAATGCCCCTTTTCTCATTTTCCTGCTCCTTTAATTGTTTTTTTATATTGAAAGTCTGTGGAGACTCCTTCAACCGTTATACTGATTTCTTCGACGCCATGATTCGGTAAAGCAAAGGTATACATTTCTTCCTGTTCTTTCTCTAAGCGAACCACCATTTCTGTCGCTGGTTCTGGAGAAACACGCAAGATAAAGGTATGAGAACGCTCGTCTTGATTATGCACTGAAATTTGTAAGAGTTGCTTCTCCAATTCTTGATGCATCCGAATGGTTCCTTGTACCGTTATGGTTTCTTTTTTTGGTGCCACGTAGGTACTGATGGAAAAAGGATCCAGAATCGGCTCGGAGAAAACGGCAGACACATTGCTGGATTCGTCTATCATGCGGATACTTTCCGGTGCCCCTAAGAAACTTTGTGCTGCCTTGCCATTATCCATTATGATTTTTTGCAGCACGATTTCTGGGCTCAGGAATGTGACGGTCAAAGTGTGCCAACCTGGTTCGAGCTGTCTCGTTTGATGCTTCGCGATACGGGCATTAACAATAACCGTTTCTTCCCATTCCTGTTGATTTGGTTCGTGTCCATTACGAGAGACCGTATCTAGTTGAGTCATCGGCTCTTCGTCCATTTGTAGCCCAATCGGCGCTCCATTTGCGGCTACATAATCCAGGAACGGCGCCATGATCAAGGTGATTTCCTTTTCGCCTGGTTCAAACAAGTAGAAATCGTAGCGTAAAGATGGATACTCTTCCTTTTCCTCCCAGTCGGTCGCTACCTCTTCCGATTGAACAAGGAGAGCCATTGACGACTCTGTGCGCCCATAGTGTGGAATTTCTTCCAGAAAACTGCCTTGTTTTTCTGAATAGTGAGCTGCTTCGATTGAAAGGACATCATCTGTTTCGATATGACCGCGTCTTGGCTCCACTACTTCTCTTCGTTCTGCAAGGATTGGAACGTCGTGCGTCTTCCCTTCACTTGTGATTTGGATTGTGGTTTCTACTCTTCCTTCGATTTGTTCGAAGTCTATTTCGAACGGGATCCGTTTCAATTCGGTTACCCAGCCATTCGGTTCGGATACGTTTATCCAAGGTACATTTGCTTCGATTTCAAATGGGACCGGTGTCAATCCTGTGTTGTACAATTCGAAATAGAGCACTTGGTTCGAGTAGTTGGTGTATACAGACCGGTTTGATTGCGCAACATGCAACTCGCCTATTTCTTTCTCTTCAAAGCGGCTTGTTGCTGGGATTTGATTCGTTTCAGGCTGTTGCCAGTAGGTATAACCAATATGCGTTTGACTCATCATGTGGTTCCATTTCCCAAAGGCATTACGATGATGATAATCAAAAGTCAGTAACTTATCTTCTTCAAAAAGTGCCTCTACTTGATCAGCAACTCGGTTCGCTATGATCCGACCTTCTTCGGCATACTGCTGATTTAATGCTGCCAACACATACATTTTAAGAACATGGTAGGAAGCTTTGGCCGGGTAATAACCTACCTGAAAGAATGCGTCTCGGTACGCTTCTGGTAATTCTTCGAGAAGCGTTTCCGCAAGTTGAACGATTTTCTCAAAATGAGCCAACTCGCGCTCTGCTTCTTGATGATTATTCAATGCATAGAGTGGTCCGCCATTCAAATGTTCGGGCTTTATTTTCCCGTTCATCCGCGAGTACCCTGTAATGACAGCCGCTACTCCTTCAGCATATTCCTTGCCAAAAGTAGCTGTTGCCCAATCGAGCGTGTAGGCTTCTAAAGAATCGGCCGTAAAGTCATCCATGTTCCAAGCCATTTTTAAGAAGAATGTCATTTGGAATTCCATCGGTTTGATATCCCCAACATTTAGAATCCAAATTCGGTCGGCGCCATATCGGTATGCCTTCTGCATTTGCTCCCAAATTTTCTGCAGTGGAACGGTATTGACCCATTTATAGGAACGCGGTCCGCCTACATAATCCAAATGATAGTAAATTCCAGCGCCACCTGTTCTCATTCTCTCTTCTGCTGTTGGCACTCTTCGTAAATTCCCGAAATTATCATCGGACCACAGCAAGGTCACATCATCCGGCACACGTAAACCAGCTTCATAGTAATCCATTACTTCTTTATACAGAGCCCATAGTTGTGGTACTTCTTCGGCTGACTTTTGGTGATTGCGACTAATTATTTCTCGTTGGTCTGCGATAATTTTTTCCATCAGCTTCATTTTTTCTTCGAAGCTTAGGTCGGTTTCCATCGCCTCATCGCCGTCCCCTCGCATGCCAATGGTAATGATATTTTCATACGGCTCGCTGCGCTTGATGCCTTCATCCCAAAATTCGTACAGTACTTCTCCATTTTTCTCGTAATCCCATGCACCATTTCGATGCCGTTTCCAATCTTCATGCGGACGTGCCATCGGTTCATGATGAGACGTTCCCATCACAACGCCGTAGCGATCAGCAGTCGCCGCGTTTTTTTCGTCGTCTTCATAAAAAGAGCTGTCCCACATGGCTGGCCAGTGATAGTTGGCTTTGAGGCGCAGTGTGAGTTCAAATACTTTCTCATAAAAGTCAGCAGTAAAGTCAGCATGGTTCTTCCGTACCCACGTCATGAGTGATGGTCCCTCATCGTTAATAAAGAAGCCGCGATACTTCACAGAAGGTTCGCCTTGTTGGACGCTCGTCTGCTTCAAGTAAATACGCTCTTGTTTTTGAACAGGAACATCCATCCACCAGTACCAAGGTGAAACGCCTAGTTGTTCCGATAGGTCATACATGCCAAAAATCGCGCCCCGTGGATCACTGCCGGCGATTACAATCAGTTCATGAACCGCGTCCACCGCGTTTTCCAGATAAGTGATGGAGTAGGATTCCCATTTTCCGTTTAGTTGGGTGACATCCAACTTCCCGCTGTCAACCAGCTGTTGTAAGAGTGGACTCGTTCCAACGGTTCCAACCACAATGGCACGAGCTACTGGTTCTTCGGGAAATGCAGGAAGCAAGCGTGGTGATTCGTCAGTCACCCGCTCCCAATCTTTTCTGAAATCATCGCTTGCTCGGCGCACCGATTCTTTTTCAACCTGATCTACGATAATAGCAGGAACCGAAATTCCTTTCTCTCTATCAAAAAATAAGGAGTACCCATTTATCCTTTCAAAAGAAACCAATGAACTTCTACTCATCATGTCTGCTCCATTCTTTGTCTATAAATTTCTCCTAGCTCTGCTTTCCAAAACCAATAAAATATGCTAAAGTGGACGTACGTAGAGTTAGTTTGGATAGCTAACTAATTAAGAATAATAGTAAAGTAATCGTTTTCAGTTGTCAACTCTTGAAATGAGAGTATAATGATGATGAATATTGAACAAGTTGATTTTATATGACTTATATCTATTGGAAGTGTAGGAGGGAACTTTATGATTATTGACCGTTACAAGATTCGCGAACAAAACGAAACTCTTGTCTTGTCCACTATTATCCAACACTCACTTATTTCTCGTGCCTCTATCTCTCAATTAACTGGTTTGAACAAAGCTTCTACCTCTGCTATCGTAAAAGATTTGATTGATGAATCGCTCGTTATTGAAATTGGAACAGGTGACAGTACATCAGCAGGTGGAAGGAAACCTATCTTACTATCTTTAAATAAAGCATCGGGTTATTCCTTGAGTATCGATTTGGGGTACGACTATATCTCCTCCATGCTCACGAATTTGTATGGAGAAATTGTGGAGCAGAATAAAGAACGGAATACCTTTGTCCGAATAGAGAATGTGATTGAGAAGGTAACTGCGATTGTGGAATCGTACCGAACATATTATGAGGGCTCTACATTCCAATTAGTTGGGCTGACTTTAGCGATTCATGGGATTGTGGATGAGAATCGTATTGTTTTTACGCCTTACTATGACCTCGATCAAATGGACTTAGCTAAGAAGCTCCATGAGCAATTACAAATTCCGGTATATGTAGAAAACGAAGCAAATCTAACTGCTCTAGCAGAAACTTCCTTTTCAAGTTTCAAGCCAAACTTAGTGAGCATCAGTATCCATAGCGGAATCGGTGCGGGAATCATTATGAACGGAGAATTGTATTATGGCCACAATGGTCAGAGTGGCGAAATTGGTCATATGATCCTTTATCCAAATGGCTTAACTTGTCCCTGTGGAAATCGAGGGTGTATCGAGCAGTACTGTTCGGAAAAAGCAGTCGTTTCCCAATATCGGCAGTTGAAAAAGAATAAAGAACTTTCCTTGAACGATTTGGCTCAGGATTATATGAATGGCGACGAATCAGCTACCGCATTAGTGGAGCGCGCTGCGTTGGAAATAAGCATTGGAATCCGCAATATTATTTCTGGTTTTGCTCCAGAAGTAGTTTATATTAACAGCCCGCTCACCCGCAAGCTGCCTTTTATGTTGGATTTGATTGATTCACACGTTTCTAGCAAATTCTCTAAGGATGTTCCTATCCTAGCTTCCGAGCTTGGATCAAAAGCATCGTTATTGGGCGCAGCTGTGATGAACTTACAGAATTTCTTTAATATTCCCAACCTCTATTTGAGCAAAGAGCCAGAAGTAATGGCAGAAGTGAGTTCTTTATAACAACGTTCTTCTAAATTAAAATCTACAGGCAACTTTCCTTTCTGGGAGAAGTTGCTTTTTTGATAGTGTGAAGACCAGGAACTATTTTTTGCTGATCTTCACATTTTTGAGTAAAACTCTGAAGACCACAGATTATTTCTCGCTAGTCTTCAGAATTTTGTCTCCAAACAGTTTGTTTGTTGACGAAACGAATTAAAGATGGAAGAATAGGAACCATAAGAAAACCGATGAAGGTGAGCGATCAACGATGAATAAACAAATATGTTTTAATGACGGATGGCACTTTGCGAAAACGGATTTGGGTGAGAGTTGCCCCCCTGCTCCATCCTTTCAGCCAGTTGAGATTCCTCATGATTGGCTAATTGAAGATACTACAGACTTGTACCAAAACAGCATTGGTTGGTACCGCAAGAATTTTTATTATGATGGCGAAATGGATCGAGTTACCCTTCTCTTTGACGGGGTCTACATGGATTCACAATTATCCGTAAACGGCCAATTCATTGGTGAATGGAAATACGGCTATTCTTCCTTTGAGATGGATATTACCTCTGCTTTGAACATGGGCGAAAATGAAATCGCTTTACAAGTTACTCATCAGAGCCCGAACAGTCGGTGGTATACCGGCGCGGGCATTTATCGAAACGTGTGGGTAAAAACGAGCGGCACAAATTATTTGGTCACAGACGGTGTCTACATTTCAACGAAACCGGTTACTGATGACCAGTGGAAAGTGGAAATAGAAACGGAATGCGTTACTTCCAAAAAGGCGACTCTCGTTCACACGCTAGAAAAAAATGGCAAGAAAATTGCGCAAGTTTCGAAATCTGTTACAGCAGAATTGAATCAGCAAGAACTTCATGTGCATGACCCTCTTTTATGGGATACAGATTCGCCTAATCTCTACAACTTAACTACTGAACTATGGCTAGAGGGAACGGATGAGCCCGTAGAGTGCATCACAAATCCAGTCGGTTTCCGTACCTTTACCCTTTCTCCTACAGAAGGGTTCTTGATAAACGGTAAGAAGAAAAAAATCTATGGTGTGTGTGAGCATCATGACTTGGGTGCACTGGGAGCAGCCTTTAATCCAGTTGCCTTAAAACGGCGACTCGAGCTATTAAAGCAAATGGGTGTAAATGGGATTCGTACCGCACACAATATGCCCGCTAATGAATTGATGCATCTGGCTGATGAGATGGGCTTTTATGTTGTCACGGAAGCCTTTGACATGTGGGAGCGGCCAAAAACCACTTACGATTACGCACGCTTCTTTCCAGATTGGGTGGACCGCGATATCAAGAGTTGGGTAAGACGGGATCGCAATCATCCAAGCCTTATCATGTGGAGCATCGGTAATGAAATTTACGATACCCATGCGGATGAGCGGGGACAAGCAATTACGCGACAACTGAAACACTTGGTGGAGCAGTTTGACCCGAAAGGAAATGGCGCAGTGACCATCGGCTCAAACTACATGCCTTGGGAAAATGCACAGCACTGTGCGGATATTGTTAAGATTGCCGGCTACAATTATGGTGAAAAATACTATCCAGAGCACCACGCTGCCCACCCTGACTGGGTCATTTACGGCAGCGAAACCGCTTCTGTTGTTCAAAGTCGCGGCATCTATCACTTCCCTTACCGGAAATCGATTCTAGCAGATGATGATTTACAATGTTCTGCCTTGGGGAACAGTTCAACCAGCTGGGGAGCACGCTCGGTTGAGGCTTGTCTTTTGGCAGAACGCGATGCTCCTTACTCGCTCGGTCAATTCATCTGGACCGGCTTTGACTATATTGGGGAGCCGACCCCTTACCATACTAAAAACTCTTATTTCGGGCAGCTGGATACTGCGACTTTTCCAAAAGACTCTTATTATATTTATCAATCAAATTGGACGGACTACAAGGATGCGCCGATGGTTCACATTTTCCCATATTGGGACTTTAATCCTGGACAGCTGATTGATGTTCGAGTGGCGACAAATGCGCCTTATGTGGAGCTGTACTTAAATGACACACTGGTTGGCGCAATGGAAATCGACAAGGACAATGGCTCGGAGTTAGTTGCCACCTTCCCCACCCAGTATCAGCCCGGTGAACTAAAGGCGATTGCGTACGATGAAACAAAATCGATCATTGCCGTGGATACACAGCACTCATTCAAAGATGCGGCAGCGCTCACTCTTCACCCGGATAAAGAGCAGCTTCTTGCAAATGGAACGGACTTAATCTTTGTTGAAATTGGCGGTGTGGATGCGGACGGCTTCCCGGTGAGAAACGCATCAAATCGTGTGGAAGTAAGTGTGACAGGAGCAGGACGACTCATTGGTTTGGATAACGGGGACAGCACCGATTACGATCAATACAAGGGAATCAACCGTCGACTCTTCAGTGGGAAACTCATGGCGATCGTCGCCGCTACCCATGAAGTCGGTGATATCCAAGTGACGGTTCAGTCAACAGGACTGGAATCTTGCACGCTCCACTTAAGAGCTGTACCTGCTGCTATTACTGAAGGTTTCAGGCAGCCGCTACAACGCAATCAAGTGAGGGATATTCAAACGGGACAGGCAGATGAAATTCCTCTGCGTAAAATTGAACTTCATGCTATCAAGGGACAAGCCTTTTCACCTGAACAGCAGGTCCTTGAATTAGAAGCGCAACTCTATCCCGCAAATGCAACATACAACGACTTAGAATGGAGCGTCGTAACGGAAGGCGGAATTCCTACGAACTTGGCTATTATTGAATCGAACGGGACAAAGGCGACGGTCACTGCACAAGGAGATGGACATTTCCGTGTGCGTTGTACCAGCAAGAATGGTCTCTCCCATGTGAATTTGATTTCGGAGCTTGAAATGTCTGCTCTGGGATTAGGTCCCGCCTACAAGAATCCATATGAATTTATCTCAGCCGGATTGTTTGATGCGAGTGAGGGAGATGTAACGAACGGGAATGAACGTGGAATTGCCTCCAGTCGAGATGGCAAAACGGTTGTGGGCTATCACCAGATTGATTTTGGTAAATATGGATCCGATACCGTTACCTTGCCTATTTTTTCCTTATCCAATTCTCCTTATACGGTTGAAATTTGGGAAGGAGCCCCGAATCAATCAGGGAGCACCTTATTGGCGGACGAAATTTATCAAAAGGAATCCATCTGGAATGTGTACCAACCGGTAACCTATACCTTATCCAAAACGCTAACTGGTTTAGTGAATCTTTATTTTGTCTTTACGGACAAGGTTCACTTAAAAGGGTTCACTTTCGAAGCACCAAAACGCGCTTATCAAATGAACCGGGCTCTGGATGCGGATCAAATATATGGAGATTCCTTCAAACGGAGTACGACTGCGGTTGAAGAAATAGGCAATAATGTTTCACTGATATTCGAGGAAATGGATTTTGGTGAAAAGGGATGTTCTAGACTGACTCTGGCTGGACACTCCCCAATTGACAAGAACACCATCCACGTACGTTTCGAAGATTCGAATGGTCAAATCAATCAAATGATTGAATTTACCCATTCAAAACAGATAGAAGCCAGAACCTTTGAGCTGCAGCCAGTATATGGCAAACAAACCGTCACCTTCATTTTCCTACCGGGTAGCCAGTTTGATTTTGAGTGGTTCCGATTTGAATAAAAAGAAAGGTCAGCGTGAAATCACGCTGACCTTTCTTTTTCGCCATTGACCTCTTTCACCAAGTGATTGACAATGTAATGGCTGAAAATATTCTCTACCCTTGGACAAATTTTATAAGTGAAATAGGCTGGCAGAATCACAATGAGAATAGGAATTAAATAAATCAATACACATGTAAGTAAAAATAAAAAGAATACATACAGAGTGTTTTTGAAATGAGCGACAGCCAGAAACAAACTATTTTTCCCTATTGTTTTCAAATTATCTTTGAAGCGTGATAGATAAGCAAGTGCATATAGCAGCACAGGTGTATAGAAAAGCAATAAGAGAAAAATAAAGATTTGTGAAAACTGATTAACCCAGGAACTCGCTAGATTATTCAGGAGAAGCAATTGGTTCAAGCTGAAAATAAATAGTAGAAGGACATAAAACAGCCAAAATGGGAGCGCTTGAATGAATGAATTCTTAAACGATTTCCAAAATGTAAGCAGTACTTCTCCTTTTCCCTCCACCACACTCGTCTGAACCGTTCGGTATAGCGCACTAGTTGACGCACCAATTGTAAGAACAGGCAGGGAGAAGAGGAACCACAAAATACTAATGATTAGAAAATCAGCAATGCGATTCATTTTTTCTAAGAATTCGATTCCCATTTTTGACTGAAACATATAATCCCCTCTTATTCTTTCACGCCGCCAATCGTCAACCCGCTAATAAAGTATTTTTGTAAGAATGGATACAAACATACAATTGGCAATGCGGTAATAATGGTAGTGGCAGCACGAATGGACGTCGGTGTGACAATCGCAGCTCCCGCGTTTTTCATATCATTGGCATTCGCTCCTTGGTTGGTAACGGAGGACAGCAACTTCATGAGTTCATATTGCAACGTTGTATAACGCTCACTAAAACCATTATAAAGCATCGTGTCAAACCAAGAGTTCCATTGATACACCGCGATAAACAAAGCGACTGTTGCGAGCACAGGTTTGCAGAGTGGCAGGATGACTCTGATAAAGATGGTAAAGTATCCGGCTCCGTCCATCTGAGCAGATTCAATCAAACTTTCCGGTAAACCTCTGATGTATGTTCGAATAACCAATAAGTTAAAGGCACTGATCATACCGGGAATAATGTATACCCAGAAAGAGTTTGTAAATCCTAGACGGTTTAACCACAAGTAGTTCGGAATTAACCCGGCATTAAAGTACATGGTAAAGATAAAAAGCAAAGTGATCGGCGTGCGAAAAATAAATTCTTTCCTACTCAAAACAAAAGCCAATAATGCAGTTAAGAACAATTGCGACACGGTTCCGATGACGGTACGAAGCACGGTGTTATAGGCGCCTGTTAATAAGGAGCTTTTGGATAGCACCGACCGGTAATTTTCTAACGTAAATTTTCGTGGAAGAATATAGATGCCGCCTCTGATCGCATCTAGCCCTTCATTAAATGACACTGCTAATGTGTTTAATATCGGATAGACGGTTGCGAGAAAGAAGAACACTAAAAACGTCCATTTCACAACATCAAACACTACATCTGAAACATATATTTTCTTTTTCAATGCGATCCCTCCTTAGAACAAGCTTTCCTCGCCTGCTGATTTGGCAAATTTATTCGCTAAAGTAATAAGTACAACTGAAATGACACTATTGAAAATCCCTGCTGCTGTAGCAAGAGAGTAATTTCCTAAGCTAATCCCATATTTCAATACATAAATATCAATGGTTTGCGACACTTCTTGAACGAGGCCATTTCCTAACAAGTACTGCACTTCGAATCCAGCGTTCATAATGTTCCCGATATTAATCAAGAGCAAAATGAAAATCGTCGATTTGATTCCAGGAAGGGTAATATGCCAAATTTTCCGTAAGCGATTGGCTCCATCCATTTCAGCAGCTTCATACAGTTCTTCATTAATAGCTGCCATGGCGGATAAGTAAATAATACTTCCCCATCCAGTACTCTTCCATACATTGGAAAAACCTACAATCCACCAAAAATATTTTGGATCGGACAAGAAACTAATTGGCTGTTCGGTAATATTTAAGGCCATGAGAAGCTGGTTAATAACCCCTGTTTCAGTAGACAAGACATCCAACACAATCCCGGTAACAATGATCCAAGAAAGGAAGTGTGGCAAGTAGGATACAGTCTGGATGATTTTCTTGATGCGTCTGTTTTTCAATTCATTCAGCATAACGGCAAATAAAATAGAAAAAAAGAAACTCAACGTTAAGTTGATGATACTCATAGAAATTGTATTACGAATAACTCTCAGGAAAGATGAATCAGAAAACAGCATTCTAAAGTTTTCCAAACCCACCCACTCTTGTTCAAACAATCCGAGTGCAGGACGATATCGCTGAAAAGCCATGAGCCATCCTGTCAACGGAGCATAATTAAACACAATAATATAAATGACAAATGGCAGTGCAATCAAGATCAGTTCTTTCTGCAGCCACATTCTTTTTAACAAGGATTTTTTATTTTTCTTTACCGCCACATCTTTTGTAACATCCATATGCAAGCTCTCCACCTTCCTTTACAAAAATCAAGCTCTAACAAATTTTTGTGAAGAGAACGAATTCTCTTCACAAAAATGGTTTTTATTAATGATTATTCTTCGCCAATTCTTTCTAGAATTTCTTTTTCAGATTCTACACGGCGTCTTACTTCTTCTGTCAAGGTATCTTCGAATGCTTTGTAATCTACGTTTGCATCGTATTCAGCCATGTATGCTTCCCAGTTTTCTTCAAATTTATCTGGGCCGCCCATTACAACTTGAGGCAACCATTTCATTTTTACTTCGGTCATCTTTTGGTTGGCAATTCCGGCAGGATCGTTGCTTGTCCATGTGTTTCTTTCTGTGTAGATTGGGAACCATGGTGTGATTGGATCTTGAACATCCATAAAGTCAGCCCATTTCTCATGACCGTATGCTTCTAGGACTTCTTTGTCGATATCTACTAGGTTTGCAAAGAATTCTTCTGGTTGTTCGTTTGGTAGAACTGCGTTGATTCCGTCTGGCAACAGCCCTTTATACGATGGCATGTAACCATAGTCTAGACCGTTTGTATCTGCGTAATCTGTGTTCTTCCAGTTGGCACGTTGTTCTTCTGTACGATAGAACTTGCCGTCTTCGCCGACTTCATAGTCAACGCCTTCTTCTCCCCAACCACGTAGAATCATGGCTTCTTCACTGAGAATTCCATCGATAAAGGCTAATGCCCCTTCAACATCTTCACAGTTCACGGTAATTCCGAGGCCACCGTTTGTGTTCAAGGACGGAGCTTCACGATATTGTGGTTGAACTTCTGGATCCAATACTAGCCCAAATGGTACATACGTCATTTCTTCTTTTCCTTGAGAAACGAGAGAAAGAACGGCTGATTCAAATTGCCAATATTGGTCAATCATTCCCAGCACTCTACCAGAAGAAATTTTCGCAATGTATTGATCGTATTTAGCAGTAAAGGTTTCTGGGTCAATGATACCTTGTTCATATTGTTCGCTTAATTTTTTGAAATACTCTTTTGCTTCTGGAATTTTGTCGTATACTTTGGCTTCTAATGTCTCTGGATCTACAATCGCTGCGCCATCGTTTGGATATCCTGCCAAGAATTGAGGTGGATTTTCCAAAGCAAAGTAGCGCCAGTCGTCACTTAGAATCTCAAAACCAATGGTTGGTTGTCCGTCTGTTTCAGGATGTTCTGCTAAGTAACTGTTGATTAGTTCGAAATATTCATCCAGCGTTGTAATTTCTGGATAGTCTGCCCATTCCAAAACTCTCTTTTGGATCCAGAATGCTTCTTGACCATAGTTTGTTTCCATATTTTCTTTCTGAACGGAACTGAACTGAGGGATGGTGTAAATATGGCCGTCGTTTGCAGCTTTTAGTTTTTCCCACTGAAGATCGGTAAAGAGTGCCTTAATATTTGGATAATCATCAATATAATCTTCTAATGGGATGAACGCTCCAGCATCAACCATTTGCGAATAGCCGTCCGAAGCATCCACTAAATCTGGATATTCTCCTCCCGCAATCATAACGCCGATCCGTTCTTTTGCGCTTTGTCCAGTCAGCCACGTTACTTCTGCTCGAGCCCCAACCATGTCTGCAAGAGCCACGTTCAATCGGTTATCCTCAGGTAATTCCTTCCCGGCTACCCCGATAAACGCACTGAATACTTTAACATCATCCGTCTCTGCAGTTTGGCTTTGACTATTATTACTGCTATCCGTACCGCCTTCATTTCCGCCTGAACACCCTGCCAAAAACATCGCACAAGATAGCGCAGCTAACGACCATTTCGTAATCTTTTTCATTACATGTTCCTCCATCTACTTTTCATTTTGAAAAACGTAAGTATGCAATTCCTATCTCTATTGCCTATCGAGAATACGCTTACAAAAAACTTTATGAACGCTCCGCGTTCTATGCCATGACGGAAAATCACGTGCAGGAGTATAATAGGGATGGCAATACA
>NZ_JARBEA010000026.1 GCF_028863945.1 Jeotgalibaca caeni
GAGAAAAATAAATAACGAATAAAAAGGAGAGAATTTCTTCTCTCCTACAAGTCCAACTTTTGGGGGTCAGTACAAAAAAAATCTCACTCATACCATTTTGGCTAGAATCGTGCAAGTGGGCTCTAAAAATAGCCTCACTTGCACGTTTTAAAAGATTAGTCAAAATAAATAAGAGGCCGTCTCAATGAGAGACGACCTCTTATTTATTATTTCGGATTATGGGCGACGTTGCTGTTTACCAGCGTTGCGTCCTTTTCCTTTTTGCGAATATTGTTGTGATGCAGACAACGTTTTAGTAGGTTTCGCTACCGGTTTTGCTTTTTTGATTGGTTTTTTAACGGGGCGGTTTTTGAACTCTTCTTCGACTTCAGCTTTAATTTTTGGTTTGATTAAGCTGTTTTGAATAACGGTTTGAAGAACAGCGAAAATTCCTCCTGCTAACCAGTAAAGAGCGAGACCGGCCGGGCTGGACCAAGAGAAGAAAAGAATCATGATTGGGTTCATCAGCATCATGGACTTCATTTGACCTCTTGTTTCAGCAGGCATACCCATCATCGACACGTATCCTTGAGCGAGATAAACCAAACCAGCTAAAATCGCAAGGAGTGGACTAGCATTTCCTAAGTTAATTCCTAAGAAGCTGCTGCCGGCAATTTCGGGCGTTAAGTTTACCGCTTGGTACATCGCCGTAAAAATAGGCATTTGAATCAAGATTGGAAGACATCCTACGCCGCCTGTCATGCTGATGTTGTTCTCTTTATAAAGAGTCATCATTTCTTGCGAAATTTCAGCTTTTTCTTCTTGCGTGGTCGCTTCTTTTTGTCTTAATTGGATATCTTCTAGTTCTGGCTTAATGTAACGCATTTTTTCTTGCTGAACCATCGATTTTTTGATTTGGCTGAAGTTCAACGGCATAATGATCACTCGGACAGCAATTGTAATGATGATAATCGCTAGACCATAATTTCCGCTAAATAATTCTGCTAACCAGACAATCAAATTTCCGGTTGGTACTACCATGTATTCATAAATAAACCCAGTAGGGTTACGATTTTCATCGTATTGCATACATCCCGCTAAAAAAGTAACGAGCGCAAGCATTTCCGCTGAAAAGAGTAATTTCTTTTTTAATCTCATAACAACATTCCTTTATTAAATTTTCACTCGTTCTTAACTATACAGGAGTACTAGAATGATTTCAATTGGTTATCTTGAAACTTATGAAATTCGCAAGACTTGGCGCTTCGGTCACTGTTACCTTTTCAACGCGAGAGAATGGAGCAGGATTATTCTGCAGCTTCTCGATGAATGCATCAACTGCTTCGTCCGTTCCCACAGCCTCAATTGAAACAGAACCATCCTCTTCATTTCGAACGGTTCCCTTAACTTGGTGATGATCAGCCAATTGTTTTGTGGTATAGCGGAATCCGACACCTTGCACTCTTCCTTCGATAGAAATTTTTACTTTTTTCATCATTGACATTCCTTTCAAAACAAAAGATTTCCCTGACTACTAAAGTTCTGCTATATTTTTAGTGTACTTGATGGCTGGAATCCCGTCAATTTTGAGTGGTCTTAGAAGATGAAAGAAGGTAGTTTATGTATCAACTATATATTACCAAGGGAGAGTATGAGCCCTGGTGGTTTTTTGATGATTGGAAAACAATGATTATCAAAGAGAGTAGCTTTACAAATTTGAATGAAGCAAGGGAAACGTATAAACAAATCGTAACGGAATGGACCCAGACTTATCCCAATCAAAAATCGAAGAATCCTTATCTCACTGCTTTTTGGGATGAAGAGGAGATGGCGTACTGTGAGTCGTGTTCAGATGATATTCAAATCTATCATGGCATCATGATACTGAAAGATGATTCTATATTAAATGAAAGCTAGAGTGCGACAAAATGCGTTTTGTCGCGCTCTTATTTTATTTCCCGAAAACATCTTTGAATCATGTATAATAAAAGTATGAATCAGAATGTAGAAGAGAGTGAATAATGTGGCGAGAACGACAACGAATAAAAAGAAGTCCAATCGTAAAGGAAAGAAAACAACGAAAGTCTCTTATGAACTTATTGGTATATTATTTCTTTTTGCAACAGTTTTAGGCTTAAGTCAACTTGGATTTGCCGGGGTTTTATTAGCGAATTTCTTCCGTTTCTTTTTTGGGGAAATTTATACGGTTCCTTTTGCTCTGTTTGGCATGTATGGGTTGTATTTACTAATTATGGGAAGAGAGCCGCGCTTGAGGAAACAATTTGTTCTCGGTGGATTTATTCTATTGCTGGCGATGACCCTCTACTTGCATGCTCAGACATTTGTGCATGTAATGAATACAGAAGGATCCCTCTTACAAGTTACCCTCATGCGCTTTTTGGCAGATATGCAAGCAGGGACAATTTCTAAAACGATGGGCGGCGGCATGATAGGAGCCTTGCTCTATAGTGGAAGTCATTTTTTGGTCGATCAATGGGGAACGTATTTATTAGTTGGGTTACTAGTGTTTCTTGGCGTATGTGTCTTATTTGGAATGGATACCCATGACGTGATGAATTTAATTCGCAGAGGGTTCCTGGCCTTGGCGCAACTGATGAAACAACTATTCGCACCGCTAGTGAATGGGTTAAAAAACCAACTAAAAGGTTGGAAAGAAAATCGTAATAAACCGGATCAATCAACTCCAGAACCTGAACAAGACGAAGAAGAGACTGGAACTTCTTGGTTTACCAAGGCAAAGAACCGCGTGAAGCAGGATGTGATTCCTCCAGAAGCGGAAGTTCTTGTGAATCCAATCGAAGATCA
The DNA here is from genome assembly GCF_028863945.1 of Jeotgalibaca caeni. Classification (GTDB taxonomy): domain Bacteria; phylum Bacillota; class Bacilli; order Lactobacillales; family Aerococcaceae; genus Jeotgalibaca; species Jeotgalibaca caeni. The sequence goes on from NZ_JARBEA010000026.1 coordinate 2,806, forward strand.
ACCTTCTGAAACCATCCAATTAACAATTGATAGCTACCAAAAAGAAGATGAACCACAACCAGTCGTTGCTGTTCCGAAGAAAAAGAAAGTGGAAGCAGAGACTGACGTGGCAGAGGAAGAAGGAGAAGTAGAGGGCGACTTAGACTTCGAAATTAAAGAAGAAACAGAAAACCGCGATTACCAGCTACCGCCGATTACACTGCTGAACGATATTCCGCCGGCAGATCAGTCAAACGAATACAGCATTATCGAGAAGAACGTGAAGAAACTGGAAGATACCTTTGCCAGTTTTGGTGTGGATGCCAAAGTAAGAAAAGCAAACCTAGGTCCAGCAGTTACAAAATACGAAGTACAACCGGCTGTAGGAGTAAAGGTTAGTAAGATCGTCAATTTAGCTGATGACTTGGCTCTTTCTTTGGCGGCAAAAGATATTCGAATCGAGGCGCCGATACCTGGTAAGTCATTTATTGGAATTGAAGTACCAAACAGTGAAGTTAGTACCGTATCGTTCCGTAGTGTATTGGAACGCAGTCACCAAAATGACAAGTTACTGGAAGTGCCGCTTGGAAGAGACATTTCCGGTTTGGTGCAATATGCCGACTTGACAAAAATGCCTCACTTATTAATTGCCGGGGCAACAGGTAGTGGGAAGTCCGTTTCGATTAATGGAATAATTACGAGTATTCTAATGAAAGCAAAACCGAATGAAGTAAAAATGATGATGATTGACCCGAAAAAGGTAGAGTTAAATGTCTACAATGGCATCCCGCACCTTTTGACTCCTGTAGTGACAAATCCGCGGAAGGCTGCGCAAGCACTTCATAAAGTAGTTACTGAGATGGAACGACGTTACGAACTATTTGCAGGAACCGGAATGCGGAATATCGATGGCTATAATGAATTGGTAACCGAGTATAACATTGAAAAAGGCGAAAACAATCCAACGCTCCCGTACATTGTTGTGATTGTCGATGAGCTTGCGGACTTAATGATGGTTGCGAGTAATGAAGTAGAAGATGCTATTACACGTCTGGCACAAATGGCACGGGCGGCAGGAATTCATATGATTCTTGCGACACAACGGCCAAGTGTGGATGTCATTACCGGAATCATCAAAGCAAACGTGCCTTCACGGATTGCCTTTGCTGTCTCTAGTTCCATCGATTCCCGAACAATAATCGATGGAAGTGGTGCAGAGAAGCTATTAGGAAGAGGGGATATGCTTTACCGACCAATGGGAGAGAACAAACCAAAACGAGTTCAAGGGGCATTCTTATCTGATTCTGAAGTCGAACGGATTGTTAGCTTTGTAAAAGAACAGCAAGAACCCAACTATTCAGAAGAAATGATGAAACTTGATACGCCTTCTGCTTCAACCGAAGAACCAGAAGATGAATACTTTGACCAAGCGCTTGAATTCGTTGTACAAGAAGAAGCGGCAAGTATCTCCAAATTACAACGAAAATTCCGCATCGGCTATAACCGTGCAGCCCGAATTATCGATGAAATGGAAGCAAGAGGTTATGTGGGACCGGCTGACGGCAGTAAGCCAAGAAAAGTGAACGTCACTGAAATGATGCTCGAAGAAAGTTCGGAAATAGAAAAGGAAAACGAGAAGTAAGAGTTTACAAAACGAATGTTCGGCTCTGAAAATGAAAAATAGATAAAAAACTTCAGATTTCATTTCCTATTCATTTGAAATATGCTATTCTTTTATTAAGTGCAAGAGAGCTTGCAAAAAAAAGAGTGGTTTTCACTCATATTGGAGGGTTTATTGTGAGAAAGAGTAAATGGGTAAGCTTATTCACATTAGGTTTCAGTGCAAGTGTATTACTAGCAGCGTGTGGGAATAGTGAAGAGGGTGCTGATACAACAGACACAGCTTCAAGTGAACCAGCAGCTTCTGAATCAGCTTCTTCAACTTCAGAGTCTGCAGCGTCCGGTGATCAAACAAGTACTGAAGACTTCAGCGTGGTAATGGTTACCGATATCGGTGGCGTCGACGACAAATCATTTAACCAAAGTGCTTGGGAAGGTTTACAAGCATGGGGAGAAGAAAATGGTAAAGAAGAAGGCGTAAACGGTTATGATGCGATTATTTCGAACAATGACGGCGAATTAGTAACAAACGTAACTACGGGTGTGAACAATGGTTTCGATGTTGTTTTCGGAATTGGCTATAAACTGAAAAACGCAATGCAAGATGCAGCTAACAATAACCCAGATACTTTATTCGCAATCATCGATGACACCATCGAAGGCGAAAACACAACTTCTATGTTGTTTGCCGACCATGAAGCTGCTTTCTTAGCAGGTGTGGCAGCAGCACATACAACTAAATCAAATCAAATTGGCTTTGTAGGTGGAATGGAAGGCGTAGTTATCGACCGTTTCGAAGCTGGATTCATTGAAGGGGTGAAATCTGTTAACCCAGAAATCAAAGTAGATGTTCAATATGTTGGATCATTCGATGATGCAGCTCTAGCAAAATCAATTGCAAACGGTATGTACTCAAGCGGCGTTGACATCATTTATCAAGCAGCAGGAAATGCTGGGAATGGTGTTTTCTCAGAAGCTCGTGATATCGTAGAATCAGATCCTGAACGTGAAATTTGGGTAATCGGTGTAGACCGTGACCAACAAGAAGAAGGAAAGATCACAGTTGACGGCGAAGAACGTGACTTGACCCTTACTTCAACTGTTAAGGGTGTAGGCACCGCAGTTCAAGAAATTGCTAATGCAGCAATGAACAACGAGTTCCCTGCAAACGAAACAAACGTTTTAGGATTAGCTGAAAATGGCGTAAGCTTAACCGATGGTGTTTTGAGTGAAGATGCTCTAGCAGCAGTACGTGAAGCAGAACAAAAAATCATCGATGGTGAGATTGAAGTTCCTGAAACGCCAGCTGAATAAGATTTGAGTAAAACTAGATACCCGGAGGGGCTGAGACTTTGTCCCAGCTCCTTTTTTTCCGGTATAAATGAGTCATTTCATCTGGCACTAGTAGTTGTTGAGAAGAGATTCAAGTATAATAAAGCTACCTGTTAGAAATTGAAGAAAACAGAAGGAGGATCAGACATGGCGCAAGAAAATTACGTCATTGAGATGTTGGGTGTAACCAAGACCTTTGGAAACTTTAAGGCAAATGATAATATCCAACTCAAAGTCAAAAAAGGCGAAGTCCATGCACTGCTTGGTGAAAACGGTGCGGGTAAATCGACTTTGATGAATATCCTTTCTGGTTTATTGCAACCCACAAGCGGTACAATTAAAGTTAACGGAAAAGAAGTAACAATCTCTTCCCCAACCGTTGCAGATAAATTAGGAATTGGTATGGTTCATCAACATTTTATGTTAGTGAAAGATTTTACGGTTACAGAAAACATTATTCTCGGTAGCGAAACGAGCCAATATGGACTCTTAAATCGAAGAGCCTCTGAAAAAATGATTAAAGAACTTTCTGAAAAATATAAACTCTACGTAGAACCTACTGCAAAGGTAGAAAACATTTCAGTTGGGATGGAACAACGGATTGAAATCCTAAAAACGTTGTACCGAGGTGCAGATATTATTATCTTTGATGAGCCTACTGCAGTACTGACTCCACAAGAAATTGATGAACTGATGGTCATCATGAAGAGCTTGACGAATGAAGGGAAATCAATTATTTTGATTACTCATAAGCTGGATGAAATCAAGCAAGTTGCGGATCGTTGTACGGTTATTCGGAAAGGGAAGAGTATTGGTACCGTTGATGTGGCTACTACTTCTAAACAAGAAATGGCAGACATGATGGTAGGAAGATCCGTTCTGTTTTCAACTGCCAAGAAACCAGCAGTAGCAAAAGACCCGGTCTTGACGATTGAAAATCTTGTCGTAAAAGAAAGCCGCGGATTAGAAGCAGTTCGAGGGTTGAACTTAACGGTACACGCAGGTGAAGTGGTTGGGATTGCTGGGATTGACGGCAATGGACAATCTGAATTAATTCAGGCGATTACCGGGTTGAAGAAGGCAGAGAGCGGAACGATCCATTTGAAGGGTGAGGATATTACGAACTTTCCTCCTCGGAAAGTGACAGAAGCTGGAGTAGGGCACATTCCAGAAGACCGTCAACGCCATGGTCTTATTTTGCCAATGACCTTATCTGAAAATATTTCCTTACAACGTTATTATACAGAACCGTTCAGTCGCTATCATTTCTTAAACGAAAACGCTATGGATGAATATGCAGTACGTCTGATTCAAGAATTCGATGTCCGTACTCAGAGTGAACGTGCTTCAGCGGGTTCTCTTTCTGGAGGGAATCAACAAAAAGCAATTATTGCTCGTGAGATTGACCGGAATCCTTCTTTATTAATTGCAGCTCAACCGACACGAGGGCTTGATGTGGGGGCGATTGAATTTATTCATAAACGCCTAATCAATCACCGTGATGAAGGAAATGCCGTTTTGCTAATGAGTTTTGAACTAGAGGAAATCTTGAATGTATCGGATCGAATCGTTGTGATGTATGAAGGTTCTATTATCGCAGAGGTAAAACCATCCGAAACTTCTGAGCAAGAGTTAGGTCTCTTGATGACGGGTACACCTCTAGAAAAAGCAAGAGAAGAATTAGCTTCTCAGAAAGTGAAAGGAGGAGCGGACCATGGTCAAAGTGTATAACAGTGTTCGTTTCCAACGAATTGCTATTCCACTGCTTTCCGTATTATTAGGAGTTCTTATTGGTGGAATGATTATGTTGGCATTTGGCTTCGATCCGATTGCTGGTTATACAGCGATGGTAAAAGGAGCGCTCTTTACTCCGTTTTACATTGGCCAAACGTTGCGTCTTGCAGCACCTCTTATTGTTATTGCACTAGGGTTTGCTGTTGCAAATAAAGCTGGATTTTTTAACATTGGATTATCGGGACAAGCATTGATGGGATGGTTTGCTTCCATTGTTGTAGCAGGTGCCTTTCCGGACTTGCCGCGTATCATCCTTGTTCCTTTGGCAGTGTTAGCCGGAATGGTTGCGGGAGCTCTATGGGCCGGTATTGCAGGGGTTCTTCGTGCTTATTTCAATACAAGTGAAGTAATTGTTACCATCATGCTCAATCATACTTCTTTCCATTTGGTAAACTACTTGATTCGGAATGTACTGACATCTGGTGGAGATTCCACTCCTGTCATCACACCGAATGCAAGTATGCGTATTCCGTTTTTGACGAGCCTGACAGATAACTCTACCATTCATGCAGGAATCTTTGTTTCTCTAATCATGGTAGTGGTTATTATGGTTTTCATGAATAAAACCACATATGGTTTTGAATTACGTTCCGTTGGATTAAACGCTGATGCAGCTGAATATTCTGGTATGAATGCCAAGAAAAATATTATTCTGGCTATGCTCATTAGTGGAGCATTAGCTGGATTAGGCGGAACGATGGAAGGTCTTGGAAACTTCCAAAACATCTTTATACAAGGCGGAATTCCGGGTATTGGTTTTGACGGAATGGGAGTAGCTTTATTAGGTGCAAGCAGCCCAATTGGTATTCTCTTTTCTGCATTACTATTCAGTATCTTGAAAACGGGTGGAACCAGTATGCCGCTCGTCTCTGGATCACCGAACGAAATTGTTGATATCGTGATTGCTTTAATTATTTTCTTTGTTGGAGCAAACTACATTATTCGCTTCTTACTGGCGAAATCCCAAAAAACCAATAAGAAAGAGGTGGCGTAAATGGATATCATCACACTCTTAACCATTGTTGTTTCCAATACGCTCGTATATGCGGCTCCTCTTATCTTTGCGGCTCTGGGTGGAACATTTTCTGAGCGAGGCGGGATTGTAAACGTTGGTTTGGAAGGTATTATGGTAATGGGGGCATTCTCTTCTGTTGTCTTTAACTTAACCTTTGCTGAATCATTGGGTGCTGCAACTCCTTGGATCGGCTTGCTGGTCGGTGGTGCGGTAGGAGTTCTTTTCTCCTTGATCCATGCTGTAGCAACGGTTCACTTACGTGCAGACCATATCATTTCTGGTACGGTACTGAACTTGATGGCACCGGCTCTAGGTGTTTTCTTAACAAAAGTTATTTATGAAGGAAGAGGTCAAACAGACTTCATTGAAGCAAACTTCGGAAAGAGAAGTATTCCTTTATTAAAAGAAATTCCTATAATCGGTGATATTTTCTTTACCAACATTAATGTGCCTGCATACGTAGGGATTCTGTTGGCGATTTTAAGCTACATCATTATCTTTAAGACTACATTCGGTTTGCGTTTGCGCGCTGTTGGAGAACATCCACAAGCAGCGGATACCTTAGGAATCAATGTTTACTTGATGCGTTATGCAGGGGTAATGATTTCTGGTTTATTCGGTGGAATTGGTGGAGCAGTAGTGGCTCAGACTATTACGCTGAATTTCTCCATCTCGACCATTGCTGGTCAAGGGTTTATTGCGATGGCGGCGATGATTTTTGGTAAATGGAATCCAATTAGCGTTATGGGAGCAGCTTTGTTCTTCGGGTTCGCCCAAAGCTTGAGCGTAATTGGTACCTATATTCCAATTATTCAAGATGTTCCAACTGTATACCTTGCTATTTTGCCATATGTCCTAACGATTATTGTCTTGGTAGGGTTTATCGGTAAATCCCAAGGGCCTGCAGCAAACGGAACGACGTACATCAAAACAAAATAAAAATTCAAAAAGAGTATGGCGGAGTTCGTTTCGTCATGCTCTTTCTTGTTGTGAAAAGAGGAAAAACATGAAAATTGATTCCCCCAGAATTCCAGTCGTGCTCCAACCGAAACGCTTCACAGACTTGTTTGTAGAAGAAGATTATACGCTAGAAGGCGCTTCTATCGAAGGGGCAGAGTACACCAACCAAACAGTGGATCATGCTCGTTTGGATCAAGTGCTCATCAAAAATGCCAAATTCACAAATTGCGACTTTAGCGACATTCAATTAACGGATGTCCGTTTTGAAAATTGTGACCTATCCAATGTGAAATTTAATCGTGCTTCGCTTTTTCGAGTAGCGTTTATTGAATGCAAGTTATTAGGAGCGACCTTTCCGGAGACGTATATGGGCCATGTAACGTTTGAGCGTTCGAACGTAAACTTAGTGGGCTTTAGCCAATCTAAATTTGAAAAAGTACAGTTTGATGATTCAGAACTCAAACAAGCAGACTGGTATGACTGTAAATGGAAGTCAGTTGCATTCCAACACTGTCAATTGAATGAGGCAACTTTTTCCGGAACTTCGCTGAAAGGGATTGATCTTCGTACTTGCCAGTTTGATACATTACGAGTAACCATAGATGAGCTGCGAGGCTGTAAGATTTCTTCGTTCCAAGCAGCCATATTCGTGTCATTACTAGGGATGGTCGTGGTCGATTAATTGCAGGATAGATTTGTAAAAACCCTCTATTTAGAGTATAGTTTTTTATATGCGATTCTTCAAAAAGCAATCAAACATACATAAGGAAGTGAACAAATGGAATTAGAACTAGCCAAAGGGGTAGAAGCATTTATTCAACCTACAAGAAAGTTCAAGACCATCTTAATTGAATACAAATTCAGAAGTATGTACGACCCCGAGCAGGCTACAGCTCGAACATTAGTGAAGAACATGCTCGTTACCAATTCGAAGAAGTATCCGACTCAAAAAGAAATGGATCAGCAAATGTCTTGGTTATATGGCGCTTCTCTTAGTTCGAATTCACAGCGTTTCGGGAAACAACATGTCATTACCTTTCGATTGAAAATAGTAAATGATAAATATATTGGCGGAGACGACCGTTTGCTTGAAGAAGCCTTCCGTTTTTTAGAAGAAGTTATCTTCCACCCGAATGTAGAAAACGCACGCTTTCATGAAGCCACTTTTAATCGTGAAAAACACAATCTGCGGAATGAATTTGAATCTATAGAAGAGAATAAATCCGGCTATGCGTTCTGGAAATTAAATCAAATTTTATTTAAAGGAACCGATCAGGAATATCTAGGAATTGGAGATCATACGTTTTTAGAGAATCTTACTCCTGACCATTTATATCAAACCTATCGAGAAATGATTCAAAATGATACTGTGGATATTTATATTTCTGGAGATGTGGAGCAGGACCGCGTTCATGCTATCTTAAAACATGTTCCATTAGAAGAGCGTACTCCGCTTTCTGATGAAGTTTTTGTTCAAAGAGAAAATACCACAGAAGTTACTTCTGAGGATGAAGAACACGATGTGAACCAAGGGAAATTACTCTTTGGCTTTTCTTCTCCAGCATACTACCTCGACCAGACTTATTTCACTGCAATGGTCTTTAATGGGTTGTTTGGTGGATTCCCTCATTCAAAATTATTCCAAAACGTGCGTGAAAAGGAAAGTTTAGCCTATTCCGCTTCTAGTTACATTGATTATATTCGTGGAACCATGGTGATTCAAACCGGTATTGAATTTGAGAAGCGCAACCGTGTCGAAGAAATTGTAATGGAGCAATTGAAAGACATGCAAAATGGTTCCTTCAGTGATGAATTAATCGTTCAAACAAAAGAAATGCTTCTAAACCAATACAAGCAGACGGAAGATAACCAAACCAGCAGTCTGTCTAAGGTTTATTCAGATCGCTTGTTAGCAGGAAGAGAAGTGTCAGACGATAAATGGATGGAATCCATTTTAGCTGTCACGAAAGAAGACGTAAGGAAGTTTGCGGAGCAAATGGAATTACAAGCGATCTTCTTCTTGAAAGGAATGGAGGAAAATCATGCATAAAGTAGACTATCCACAGTTGGATGAAGTAGTTTATTATGAAACTTTAGATAATGGGTTACAAGTCGTTTTGATTCCTAAAAATGATTTTGCAAAAACGTATGGAATCATGACTACTAATTTTGGTTCAATCGACAATCATTTTGTACCCATGCATGAAAATGAAGCCATCATCGTACCAGATGGTGTGGCTCACTTCTTGGAGCACAAGTTGTTTGAAGGAGAAGAACGCGATGCTTTTGAAGACTTTGCGGAATTAGGATCTTCAGCGAATGCATTCACTTCCTTTACAAGAACGAGTTATCTCTTTTCAGCAACCAGCAAAGTGGCAGAGAACGTACAGACCTTATTGGATTTCGTTCAAAGTCCTCATTTCACTGCAGAAGGAACAGAGAAAGAAAAAGGCATCATTGCTCAAGAAATCAATATGTATGAAGATCAACCAGACTGGCGTCAATTTTATGGATTGTTGAAGAATTTATATCCAACGCATCCATTATCGATTGATATTGCCGGTACCGTAGCAAGTATCCAAGAAATCACGCCTGAAATTTTACAAACGTGTTATGACACTTTCTATCACCCATCTAATATGAATGTTGTGGTGATCGGTAACTTTAATCCAGATGAAATGATTGAAGTCATTAAAGAAAATCAAAATAAAAAAGAGTTTCCTAAAGAAGAGCATGTCATCCGTCTTCTTCCAGCAGAAAACATTGAGGACATTGTGCCTTATGCGGAAATGGAGATGGACGTGAAGCGTTCCAAAGTAAGTCTCGGTGTGAAAGGGATTGCCACGGTTCCTGAAGGAAATGATGTTGATTTGGCTTACTTAAAAGGTTCCTTGTTCATGGAATTATTATTCGGTAGAGGGTCAGAAAACTTTATTGACCTGTATGATGCTGGATTGATTGATGACAGTTTCAGTTATTCCTATTCCATTGATCGCAGTTTCCACTTTATGTCTGTCGAGACGGATACGGACGAACCGAAAAAGGTAGACGAAGCCTTGAAGCGCATCTTGTTAAATTGGAAAACAGATGCAGGAGTAACGAAAGAAAACTTCGAACTCTTAAAGCGGGCCTTTATTGGCGAACAATTACAAGCTTTCAACTCATTAGAGTATATCTCCAATCAATATGGATATTTATTCTTTACGGGAATCGAACTGTTTAACCGAATCGAACGCATTGAGTCATTAACTTTGGAAGATGTCCTCGCGTTTGCTGAGCCGTATATTAATGAACATCTGATGAGTACGTTTGTCATCAAACCAAAGAAAGGAAAGTCAGCGTGAAGATTGCCTTGATAACGGGAGCTTCTGGAGATATTGGAGCAAATATCGCACGTAGATTGGCGAGTAACGGGTGGTCTCTGTATTTGCATTATCATACGAATCGCGCAAAAATCGACGTCCTTCTCGAAGAGTTTGAAGAGCAATATCCGAAACAAGAATTTTACCCAATCCATGTTGACTTGGTTCAAGAGAATGCAGCCGAACAAATGAAAGGTCAAATTTTCTCTTTGACAGCAATTGTGTTTGCTCATGGTACAACCGAGTATGGATTGCTGCAGGACTTAGAACCGGAGAAGATGGATTTGTTGTGGAACATGCATGTCAAGACCCCTGTTTTAATAACGCAAGCATTTCAAAATAAGCTCCACCAGCAAGAGAACGGTCGAATTGTCTTTATTAGTTCTGTCTACGGAGAAATGGGAAGTAGTAACGAAGTCTTTTACAGTACGGTAAAAGGCGCGCAGCTTGCCTTTGTGAAGGCCTACAGTAAAGAAGTTGCCTCTCTTGGTATAACAGTCAATGCGATTAGTCCGGGAGCGATTTCGACACAAATGAATAACGAATTTGATGAAGAAGATTTGCTGCAGCTTTCTGCGGCTATTCCTCTGGGAAGACTAGGTACAACAGATGAAGTGAGTTTCTGGGTTGAACAGCTGTTGCAACCAGAGAGCAGGTACATGACCGGGCAGTCACTCACGGTGAGTGGCGGCTGGTTAAAATAAATTTGTAGAATCGTATCAGGATTTTTCGTCTAGAATGCCATTGTGCTATAATAATTCTTGAATAGCGAGAAGGTGGTGCATCGAATGGAAGAAAATAAGTACATCGGCGAACGCTTGAAAGAGGCTCGAATCAAAAAAGGATACACCTTGGACGACTTACAGCAACTCACCAAGATTCAAAAACGGTACTTAATTGCCATTGAAGAAAATCATTTAGAAGAACTGCCAGGAGATTTTTTTGTCAAAGCATTTATTCGTCAGTATGCAGAAGCAGTAGATGTAACAGAAGAAGAAACAAAAACGATGACGAAAGAATTGCCAACGATTAATGAAGCTCCCGTACCTGTTGGCGATCAAGCGCCGAGCAGAGCGGCATTGAAGCGGTCTTCAAAAGAAACAAAATTTCGGTACAGCAGTAATTCACAGAGTAGTTTACCGACTTTTTTGATGGTATTATTTTTTATCCTTATTTTAGGGATGATTTGGTTTTATTTTAATTTTATCCGGGCGGAAGATCCTACCTCGATTACGAATAATCCATCCCAACCATCCATCATTATAAGCAGCCAAGAAGAAACAAGTGATGAGCAAGAATCTGAAACAGAAGAATCGTCTGAGTCAGAAGAAACAAACGCACCGAGCATCACTGGTGGGGAGAGTGCGGACGGTCTCGTTCCTTATACACTTTCTGGAATAGATGTACCGACGACTCTGACGTTGAATGTAAATGAATCCGGTCGTTCATGGATGCAAGTTCAAATAAACGAAGCTGTAGTGTTTGAAGGCACCATTGAGCCAGGTATGTCTCAAGAAATAGAAGTTCCCGCTAATACGGAAGAAATTTCCATTCGTGTAGGATATATTCCGTCGACCACGATTGTCTTTGGCGATGATTTAACCGTACCGAACCCGGAAAATGGGCAAGAAGTCCAAACCCAAACCTATTTATTTAATATTGAACCGTAATGGAAGAGAAACAGATTGGAGTAATGAACGTGAATTTGCCAAATAAATTAACCATCTTAAGGATTTTTATGATCCCACTATTTTTGGTACTGATGCTGGTACCATTTGAATGGGGGACGCTTGACTTGCTGGGATCATCCATTTCAGTTGCCCAACTAATCGGGACAGTCGTGTTTGCTCTTGCAAGCTTTACTGACTGGCTGGATGGTTATATTGCCCGCAGAGATGGCATCGTTACAAACTTTGGTAAGTTTGCTGACCCTTTAGCTGACAAGATGTTAGTAGCTACCGCTTTTATCGTTTTAGTAGAAAAAGGCTTGGCTCCTGCTTGGGTAGTCAGCATTATTATCTGCCGAGAGTTAGCAATTACTGGACTCCGTTTGCTATTAGTAAATGGTGGAGAAGTCATGGCAGCAGCTTGGCCAGGAAAAATAAAAACAGTTACCCAAATGATGGCGATTATTATGTTGTTTCTGGATAACGTTCCCTTTGAAGGAATTGGAATTCCTGTAGCAACCATCCTTTTATATGTCTGCCTACTTTTTACCATTTACTCAGGCGTAGACTATTTCGTGAAAAACAAACAAATTTTTAGAGATTCTTTTGGAAATTAAGTATGATAGAGAAAAACAAGTTGGAAATGGAGGCGGCTCATTGATGCAGTGGACCAATTTCAACTGTTTTTCTCTTTTTTTAATGGAAATAAACTTTTTTTACGAACCTTATAGATAGGAGTGGCTTGAATGATTGCAGAGATTATCTCAGTTGGGACAGAGTTGTTGCTAGGTCAAATCGTTAATACGAATGCGGCTTATATTGCCAAAAAACTTGCTCAACTAGGAATCAATACGTACTATCAAACAGTTGTGGGAGATAACGAAGAAAAACTGATCCAAACCATTAAGATTGCCGAAGAAAGGAGCGATCTATTAATCTTTATCGGTGGATTAGGGCCTACACCCGATGACCTGACCAAGGAAACGGTAGCGAAACACCTAGAAGAACCTTTGATTTTAGATGCTGCTTCCTTAGAAAATATTCGTTATTACTTTGAGCAACAAGGAAGAGAAATGTCTTCTAACAACCAGAAGCAGGCCGTATACTTCCAAAATGGCCGTTTCTTCAAAAATAGTGTGGGGCATGCGATTGGAACCTATCTTCAAAAAAATGAAAAGGCGTACCTACTTGTGCCAGGCCCTCCAAAAGAAATGATAAAAATGTTGGATGAAGAGATTGTGCCGTTCTTGCGGAGCCTCAACGAAAACAAAGAGCAATTTATCTTATCGAATACCTTACGCTTCTATGGGATTGGAGAATCAACCTTGGTGGATCAATTAGCATCCATCATCGAGAATCAAACCAATCCAACTGTAGCAGCATACGCGGGTAGCTATGAAGTTTCTCTGCGAATTACGGCGAGTGGTCCAGATGATGCAAGTTGTAAAGAGCGAATGGAAAAAATGAAAGAAGAAATCCTTGCTGTAGTAGGTGATTATTGTTACGGGGAAGGAGAAGACAACAGTCTAGCGAATGTAGTCGAAACGATCTTAGTGGAGAAAGGATTGAAAATTAGCGCTGCTGAAAGTTTGACAGGAGGGCTGTTTCAATCAACCTTAGTAAGTGTCCCTCAATGCGGACAGGTCTTTCCAGGTGGGATTGTTTCCTACGAAGAGGGAATCAAGCGCGATGTGCTAGGGGTCCCAGAAGAGATTTTAGAAAAGGATGGTATGGTAAGCGAAGCGTGTGCAATCTCTATGGCTGAGAAATGTCTAGAAATGTTCCGTACAGATCTTGCCATTTCCTTTACCGGTGCGGCAGGCCCGGACTCCTTAGAAGGGAATCCTCCTGGAACAGTTTGGATCGGGATTAGCCAAGTTGGCAAGGAGTCATTTGCAAGGAAATATCGCTTCATGCATGACCGTGAAGGCAACCGCGAACGTAGTGTACAACAAGGATTAGATTTACTAAGACGATTGTTAGAAGGAAAATAAACGCGAACGTTTGTTCACTTTTTCCTTGCTTTTTTCCTGTAAAAGCGGTAAGATAGTTATGCGGAAAAGAAAGCTTATAGAACCTTTATGGAGGCTAAAAATAATGGCAAATACAAATGATAACAGACAAAAAGCGCTAGATGAAGCGTTGAAGAAAATAGAACGTGCTTACGGAAAAGGTTCCGTCATGAAGATGGGTGAAAAGGTAGAAACTGAAATTTCTACTGTTCCAAGTGGTTCTTTGGCAATTGATATTGCTCTAGGCGTAGGTGGATATCCACGTGGAAGAATTATTGAAGTCTACGGACCAGAATCTTCCGGTAAAACAACAGTTGCCTTGCACGCAATTGCAGAAGCACAGAAAAAAGGCGGGGTGGCAGCCTTTATTGATGCTGAACATGCGTTGGATCCTAAATACGCTCGTGCTATCGGTGTTGACGTTGACGAGCTACTACTTTCTCAACCAGATACAGGAGAACAGGCATTAGAAATTGCCGATGCTCTAATTTCTTCTGGAGCAATCGACATTGTCGTGATTGACTCGGTTGCAGCATTGGTTCCTAGAGCGGAGATTGAAGGCGAGATGGGTGACTCCCACATGGGGTTACAAGCTCGTTTGATGTCCCAAGCATTGCGTAAACTATCTGGTTCCATTAATAAAACGAAAACAACAGCAATCTTTATTAACCAAATTCGGGAAAAAATTGGGATTATGTTTGGTAACCCGGAAACAACTCCTGGTGGGCGTGCACTGAAGTTCTATTCAACAATCCGTTTAGAAGTACGTCGTTCCGAACAAATTAAGAGTGGTACCGATGTAATTGGGAACCGTGCAAAAGTAAAAGTAGTTAAAAACAAAGTTGCTCCTCCATTCAAAGTGGCTGAAGTAGATATTATGTATGGAGAAGGAATTTCAATTGTTGGTGAGATTGTCGATTTAGCATCAGAAGAAGATATCATCAATAAGAGTGGTTCTTGGTACTCTTATAAAGAAGACCGTATTGGGCAAGGTAGAGAAAATGCAAAACAATACCTGCTTGACCATCCAGAAACTAGAGCAGAAATCGAAACCAAACTACGTGCTGTGTACGGAATCGGTGAGCCGTTTGTTGAAGTTTTAGAAGATGCAACTGATCTGACAGAAGAAACACCTTTATTTGAAGAAGAATAAGGAATAAAACCCTCCAATAATCAGCTCCGTTGATTGTTGGAGGGTTTTTAGTTATTTAGATAAGGTTATTGTTACCGCTATAATTTGATTGACAGAGATGTCAACAAAGTTTAGAATAAAAGTATGTGTAAGACCCATTTCTACACATATTTTTCATACATTGTTTAACATTTTAACGACAAACTAAATAGATACGGAGGTGAAACGATGGAATTGGTAACCGTTGCCTTCGCTATCATAGCCTTAATTGTTGGTGTCGTTATCGGATATTACTATCGGAAATCGAATCATGAAAATGAACTGGCAGGAGCAAGAAATTCAGCCGCCGCTATATTGGAAGACGCTCACAAAGAAGCAGAAACCCTGAAAAAAGAGGCGCTGTTAGAAGCGAAGGAAGAGAGCCATCAATATCGTTCCCAAATCGAGGAAGAAATTCGCGAAAGAAGGAATGAGATACTCAGACAAGAAAATCGACTCATCCAAAAAGAAGAAAATTTGGATCGAAAAGATAACAATTTCTCCAAACGTGAAAAGGTCATTGAGCAAAAAGAGGACAGCTTAGTTAAACGCACTCAAAAAATCGATGCAAGAGAAAAACGTATTGAGGAATTGATTGAGGAGCAACAACAAGAACTGGAACGCATTGCAACGTTGACACGAGAAGATGCAAAAGCAATTATCCTGAAAGAAACAGAAGAAGAGTTAATCCATGAACGTGCTTTAATGGTAAAAGAAGCAGAACAGAAAGCTTCAGACGAAGCGGAAAGAAAAGCGAAGAATATTATCTTACAAGCGATTCAAAGAAGTTCAGCGGACATGGTTTCAGAAGCAACTGTTTCAGTTATTACTTTACCGAATGATGACATGAAGGGTAGAATTATTGGGCGAGAAGGACGAAATATCCGGACGCTTGAAACACTGACCGGTATCGATTTAATTATCGATGATACACCAGAGGCAGTCGTATTAAGTGGATTTGACCCAATTCGCCGCGAAGTGGCTAAAATTGCATTAGAAAAATTAATTCAAGATGGGCGTATTCATCCAGCAAGAATTGAAGAGGCAGTCGATAAAGCCCGCAAGGAAATGGATGAACGAATTCGCGAAATCGGGGAACAAGCTACTTTTGAAGTAGGTATTCACTCGATTCATCCAGATTTAATTAAAATTCTCGGCCGGATGTATTTCCGGACAAGTTATGGTCAAAATGTGTTGAATCACAGTATTGAAGTTGCGAAACTTTCAGGCGTTATGGCTGGAGAATTAGGCGAAGACATCAACCTAGCGAAACGAGCTGGGCTGCTCCATGATATCGGTAAGGCACTCGATCATGAAATCGAAGGCTCTCACGTTGAAATCGGAGCAGAGATTGCTCAACGATACAAAGAAAATAGCGTAGTTGTGAATGCAATCGCCTCCCATCATGGGGACGTAGAAGCAACCAGCATTATTTCTGTATTAGTAGCAGCAGCAGATGCTTTGTCCGCTGCAAGACCAGGAGCACGTAGCGAATCCCTAGAAAACTATATTCGCAGACTGGAAAGATTGGAAAGTATCGCGAATGACTTTGACGGCGTAGCAGCAAGCTTCGCTATTCAAGCAGGACGAGAAATCAGGGTAATGGTGAAACCAGAAGCAGTTGACGATTCTACGGCTATTTTAATGGCACGTGAAATCAAGACGAAAATCGAAGATGAACTAGACTATCCGGGACATATCAAGGTTACGGTTATACGCGAAACGAGAGCAATTGAATATGCAAAATAAAATGGATCAAAAAGAGTTCTCTTTTTGATCCATAACAGGAGTGCTCCGACATCATGTCGGGCCTCTTTTTTTGTTGAAATTGCGTTTGAATAGAAATCTGTAACCTATGCAAAAAACTAAATTATTGTTAAGATAAAGAAATGAAGAAGTGAGAGATGGGGATCAAGTGAAATGAAAGTATTGTTTGTTGGAGATGTAGTAGGATCAATTGGGCGTGACATGTTAATCGAAACCTTGCCTGAATTAAAAAGGAAGTACCGACCTCAATTTACGATTGTTAATGGGGAAAATGCCGCTGCAGGTAGAGGAATTACTGAGAAAATTTATAAAGAGTTCATGCAAGCAGGAGTAGACGTAGTGACAATGGGGAATCATACGTGGGATAACCGCGATATTTTTAATTTTATCGATGGTGAGAAGGTAAAACTATTACGTCCTGCCAATTTTCCAGCAGGGACGCCAGGAATTGGCTGGAAAATGATCAACATAAACCAAGCAAAAATCGCAGTGGTTAATGTTCAAGGAAGAGTCTTTTTGAATGATTTGGATGATCCATTCCGTACGATGGACTACATCTTGGATGAGTTATCGAAAGAAGCAAAATGTATTTTTGTCGATTTCCATGCTGAAGTAACGAGCGAAAAGCAAGCGATGGGATGGTATCTAGACGGTCGGGTTTCTGCGGTAGTGGGGACACATACGCATGTTCAAACGAACGATGCTCGTATTCTGCCAGGCGGTACCGCTTATTTAACAGATGCGGGAATGACAGGTGCTTATGACAGCATTCTAGGTGTCTCGAAGAGTATTATTTTAGAAAAGTTTCTGACGCAACTGCCTGTTCGTCATGAAATTCCAAACGAAGGTAGAAAGATATTAAGTGGTTGTTATATTGAGATTGATGATGCAACTGGGAAAGCTCTTTCTATTGAAAACATTCTTGTGAATGAGGATCGTCCACTAAGGAGTTGAGTTGATGGAAATACAACCCCTAACAATTGAACCAGCCATTGATCAAGCACTAACTGAATTAATCACCTTGCTTGTTCAAAAGGAAGAAATCAAACAATATCAAAAAGCAGAAAAACATGTAGAATCAAATCGGTGGCTGCAAGAAGCGATTGAAGCCATCAAACTAAAGCAACAAGAACTTGTCAATTTTGAATATTATGAGAAACCAGAAGCGTATCGAGCCACTTTGGAAGAGCTAGCGGAAATGAACCGCCAATTAGATGAAAATATTACGGTTCAGTATTATAAAGATACGTTAGTAGAGGCGGATGAAGTAGTCCAGCACCTCTTTTCTAGCATTCAAGGAGCGGTCGATCAAATACGCTAGTACAGTACTGAGGTGTAAGCATGCCACAAAAAACAAAACAAACTCCCATGATGGAGCAGTATTTTTCCATTAAAGACCAATACCCAGACGCTTTTTTATTTTATCGCCTGGGAGATTTTTATGAATTATTCCATGATGATGCAATTAAAGCAGCAAAGTTATTAGAAATTACCTTAACGAGTCGGAATAAAAATGCCGACGATCCCATCCCGATGTGCGGGGTACCGTATCATTCTGCTAAGGAATACATTCGTACCTTGATTTCAATGGGGTATAAAGTTGCTATTTGTGAGCAAATGGAAGACCCTAAAGCAACAAAAGGCATGGTAAAACGTGATGTCGTTCAAGTCCTCACGCCTGGAACGTATATGGCCGATTCTGGGAATGAGAGCAAAAGTAACAATTATCTCGTTGCCGTACAGCAACAAGGCACCCAGTTCCCATTTTCATACGTAGATATTGGAACCGGGGAATTACGTGTAACGGTTTTGGATAATGTCGATGCGGTCATTACGGAGATTCAGTCTCTTTCTTCAAAAGAAATGATTGTTTATAAAGTAGAATCAGACATCGCCTCTTATATCCAAAAACGGACGGGTGTCCTCCTCTCAGAACATGATCCTCAAAAAACGGAGGAGGACTTCACTCATTTGAAAACAACCATTGTGGACGAAGAAAGTAAAGCAGTTCTAGATTTATTAGTAAGTTATCTGTCCGTTACCCAGAAGAGAAGTTTGTCCCATATTCAGCCGGCAGTTCGTTATGAACCGGATCAATACTTGAAAATGGATACCTATGCGCGTAGAAACTTAGAATTGACTGCTTCCATTCGGAATCAGCAAAAGGCTGGCAGCCTGCTCTGGTTGCTGGATCGTACGAAAACAGCGATGGGCGGAAGAAAATTAAAACAATGGTTAGAAAAACCGCTGATTAATGAAGCTGCTATCAAGGCACGGCAGGATAAGGTGTCTTCTTTATTGAACCATTATTTTGAACGAATGGACTTAAATGACTCTCTCTCTTCTGTTTATGACTTAGAACGCCTCGTTGCCAAAGTTTCTTTCGGAAATGTAAATGGACGCGATATGATTCAACTGAAAACGTCCCTGTCTCAAATTCCTTTGCTAAAGCAAGCCATTGAGGCAACAGAAGATGGTATTTGGAATCGTATGTTACGAGACATGAACGAAGTGCCAGAGTTAATTGAACTGATTGAACGGTCCATCGTAGAAGACCCGCCGCTCCAAATTACCGAAGGAAACATCATTAAAGATGGGTATCATGAGAAGTTGGATGAGTACCGCGATGCCATGCGTCACGGGAAGCAGTGGATTGCGGCTCTCCAACAAGCAGAGCGTGAGAACACGGGAATTAAAACCCTTAAAATTGGTTATAACCGGGTGTTCGGGTACTACATTGAAGTATCTAAAGCCAATGCTGCTTTGCTCCCAGAAGGTCGCTATGACCGCAAACAAACGCTTGCGAATGCGGAACGATTCATTACGCCTGAATTAAAAGAAAAAGAACGGATTATTTTAGAGGCAGAAGAAAAGTCTGCTACGTTAGAATATGATTTATTCATCCAGGTCCGTGACCAAATTAAAGCGTACAGTGAAGAATTGCAGCGACTTGCTAGAGTAATCGCAGAAGTTGATGTTCTTCAGAGCTTTGCTCAAATAAGCGAGGAAAAACACTACGTCAGACCGACTGTTTCTGCTGATTCTCGTTCCATTCACATTGAAGAGGGACGACATCCCGTTGTGGAAGAAGTCTTGGGCAAGGATCAATTTATTGCCAACCACATCGAAATGGAAGAAGACAATGACATCTTACTCATCACAGGACCGAATATGTCAGGAAAGAGTACCTACATGCGTCAGCTGGCACTCATTGCTATTATGGCACAGATGGGTTGCTTCATTCCTGCTGAACGAGCTTCATTACCGATCTTTGATCAAATCTTTACTCGGATTGGTGCAGCAGATGACTTGTTCTCTGGCCAGAGTACCTTCATGGTCGAGATGGTGGAAACCAATCAGGCACTCCAATTCGCTACGGAGAGAAGCTTGATTCTTTTTGATGAAATTGGCCGTGGGACTGCCACGTATGATGGAATGGCGTTAGCTGAAGCAATCCTTCGTCACTTGCACCAAGCGAATAAAGGAAAAACCCTCTTTTCTACTCACTATCATGAACTGACGGTTTTAGAAGAGGAGCTTTCAGGGTTGAGTAACGTACATGTAGGAGCGATTGAACAAGACGGGGAGTTAGTTTTCTTACATAAAATCATGAAAGGTCCTGCAGATAAGAGTTATGGACTGCATGTAGCAAAATTAGCTGGAATGCCGGACTCATTGATTCAACAGGCAAAGGAAATCCTCCACCGACTCGAAACGGGTGCTAAAAAAGAAGTCATCCATCAAGTTGCAGAAGATACCGAGCAAATCTCTTTATTTGGGGATGAAGATTTTGATTTGAACGGGAAGCAAGTCCTGAATGAAGTCAAAGAAATCCCGCTTGAAAACCGTACACCAATGGATATATTCACGCAAGTACATGCGTGGAAACAAATGCTGAACAAGAAGAAATGAAGGTGAACCATCATGGCAAATATCCGCGAACTTTCTGAACACTTAACGAATCAAATCGCAGCTGGAGAAGTAATTGAACGTCCCGCTTCTGTCGTAAAAGAATTGGTTGAGAATGCCATTGATGCCAAGAGCACCCAAATTGACATACTCGTTGAAGAAGCAGGCTTAAGAAAAATAAAAGTGAGCGACAACGGTAATGGTATTCATCCAGACGAAGTATCACTCGCTTTTGAGCGCCATGCTACCAGTAAAATTTATACGCAAGAAGACTTATTCCGGATTCATTCATTGGGATTCAGAGGAGAGGCTTTGCCAAGTATCGCTTCTGTTTCGAAAGTAGTTATGGAAACGGCAGTTGAAGGACTGCCCGGGTCCATCATTCAAATCGAAGGGGGTACGCTTAAAAAGCATCAAGCCCACGGAGCAAGGAAAGGCACAACCATTACGGTGGAAAGCTTATTCTATAACACACCGGCTCGGTTGAAATATGTTCGGACGTTACAGACAGAACTGGCAAATATAACTGACATCATGAACCGCATTGCCTTAAGTCATCCAGAGATTGCCTTCCGCTTGATTCACGATGGGAACACATTACTGCGGACCACAGGAAACGGCGACCTCAAGCAAGCAGTAGCAGGAGTTTACGGAACACAAGTAGCCAGAAAAATGCTGAACATTGAAGCAGAGAATCTTGATTTTCGTATTTCTGGGCAAGTCAGCATGCCAGAGGTGACGCGTGCCAGCCGGAATTACTTGACAGTCATTATGAACGGGCGTTATATCCGTAACTTTGCTCTCCAAAAAGCCATTGTAGATGGATATGGTTCAAGACTCATGGTAGGTCGTTTCCCTATTGCAGTAGTGAATATCGATACTGATCCGTTACTCTTGGATGTAAATGTGCATCCTTCGAAAAAAGAAATACGAATCAGTAAAGAAAATGAACTGTCTGGGCTCATCATGGAAGCCATTCAGGGAGCCTTAAAAAAAGTGGTTTCTATTCCAAGCGGGGTAGAAAATCTTACCTTTAAGCGGAAACCAGCGGAAGCACCAATAGAAAAAACGGAACAAATTCAAGTAGAGTTTGAACCAACCCCAATCAAGTGGGAATTGCCAAGGCGCAACTCCTCTTTGATAGAAGAGGAATTTCTACCTGTTACGGAAACCGAACCTGTTAGAGAAGCAGAAGAAAGGATCGATCAACCGCCGGCTCACCGAGAATCCAGCTTAAAAACAGCGGAACGGGTAGAGAAAGAGCCTATTCAAGAACAGTCATTCCCTGAATTGTATTATTTTGGTCAAATGCATGGTACGTATTTGTTTGCCCAGAATGAAAAAGGGTTATATATGATTGACCAACATGCTGCTCAAGAGCGGATCAAGTATGAATATTATCGTGAAGAAATTGCGAGGGTCTCCTCTGATTTACAAGGATTGTTAATTCCGATTACAATTGACCTGCCGGGTGATGAATACATGCGGGTTATTGAAAATCAAGATAAGTTGGCAGAAATCGGCATATTCTTAGAACCATTTGGCAGCAACACCTTTTTGTTGGATAAGCATCCGACCTGGTTCAAAGCAGGTCAAGAGGAAGCCATTGTCCGGGATGTTTTAGCTATGTTATTGGAAGAAGACAAAATCTCCATTAAGAAATTACGGGAAGCAACTGCAATCATGATGAGCTGCAAACGGTCCATCAAGGCCAATCATGCTCTTCAAGACCATGAAGCAAGAGCCTTGCTTGCGGAACTGTCCCAAACGAAAAATCCATATAATTGTCCGCACGGGCGTCCGGTACTCGTTCATTTATCCAATCAAGATATGGAAAAACTATTCAAACGAATCCAAGACCCTCATTGAGCAAACCATTATTACTTTTCTGCCTTTTTCGATAGAATAAGTAGGAAGAGGAGGAATGCATGATGGTGAACTTAGGAAATATAATGGATTTAATCGGTGGAAGCAGGGAAGACTCAAGGAATCAAGCCTTAGAAAAAAAGACTGGTGTCCAATCCGGTACCGTGCTAAAATTAGCCTCATTAGCAATTCCCTTAATTTTAAGAGGGATTAGTAAGAATATGGACTCTAAGGATGGCAAAGAGTCATTTAACCAAGCCCTTGAGCAACACAAAGGAAAAGTAACTTCGGCAGGTTCAATCGAAGATTTGATTGCTCGTTCTGATGAGAATGATGGCGATAAGATTCTGAATCATATCTTTCCAAATAAAAAAGCAGTCGTAAGTCAAGTTGCAGAACAAACAGGAGTCGACCAAGCACAAGTAAGAAAAGTGATGGCTTCTCTTGCTCCCCTTGTATTACAAACGCTAGCCGATCGAAAAGAGCAACAGAACCTTGATGCCGACGGAATGGCTCGGCAAACGGAAACGTTACGCCAAGAAGCAGAGCAAACAGCTGCCTCTCAATTTCAGCTGACCGAGCTATTTAAGCAGTTTGGTTCATCTGATCAGAAGGACAGTGGACTCGGAGGCGCCTTAGGAAATATTCTCAACAATCTATTTTAAAAAATTTACTAGAGAAGGATGGAATAAAAGTGAAAGCACCGAAAGAAGAATTGAAAAAAACGTTAACTCCGTTACAGTTTGAAGTAACTCAAAATGAAGCAACTGAACGCCCTTTTTCAGGTGAATACGATGATTTTTATGAAAAAGGTATTTATGTAGATGTCGTGAGTGGTGAACCACTATTCAGCTCTGCTGATAAATACGATGCAGGATGTGGATGGCCTTCATTCTCTAAGCCGATTGCAAAATTGACTGAGATAAAAGACAACAAACTTGCTCGTGAAAGAATTGAAGTAAGAAGTGAACAAGCAGATTCTCACTTAGGCCATGTTTTCCCTGATGGACCTGAAGAAATGGGCGGCTTACGTTACTGCATCAACTCTGCAGCTATGCGTTTTGTTCCTTACGAAGACTTAGAAAAAGAAGGATATGGCGATTATCGCTCCCTATTTGAATAAGAAGTAACGAAAGAGACGGCTTCGTCTCTTTTTTCTTTGGCTACTAATATGGTAAGATAGAGTACAGGAAAAACAAAAGATTCTGAGAGGAGAAAAACGAATGTATGAATATATGAGAGGGGAATTGGTGGCCATTCATCCGCTGTATATTGTCGTAGATGTACAAGGCATCGGATATCAAATCTATGTAGCCAATCCGTATCGTTTTTCTACTTCCTTGAATGAAGAAGTGAAAGTCTATATTTATCAAGCAATCCGAGAAGATGCGATGACGTTATATGGCTTCTTGGATGAATATGAGAAGCAACTATACTTGAAACTGATTAGTGTATCAGGGATTGGACCAAAGAGCGGCTTAACCATTCTGGCAAATGGAGATTTCCATGGATTGATCCAAGCAATCGAGGCCGAAGATGTGCGGTATTTGACCAAGTTCCCAGGTGTGGGTAAAAAAACTGCCTCACAAATTATATTAGACTTAAAAGGAAAGCTGACCGATTTAATCGATGGGGTTGAAGTGCCGGTGATTCCAACACAAACCAGCTTCGATTCCAAGTCTCCATTCTTTGCGGAAGCTGAAGAAGCGCTGAAAGGCCTCGGTTATACAGTAAAAGATATAGCGCGTATCATGCCGCAATTAGAACAAGACGACTCCTTCCAAAGTACAGAAGAAGTGTTGCGTCAAGCCTTCAAGCTATTGCTTAAAAATTAAACAAGGAAGGGGGAGGCACCATGACGGAAGAGGAACGAATGGTCTCTGCTGGAACAGACAGCCTGCAAGAAGAAGTCCTGGAAGAATCCTTACGTCCGCAAAGGTTGAGTCAGTACATCGGTCAAGATAAGGTCATTCAAGAACTAAACATTTATATTCAGGCAGCAACGTATCGAAAAGAAGCGCTGGATCACGTGTTACTATACGGACCACCTGGATTAGGAAAGACAACACTCGCCCAGGTCATTGCTAATGAAATGGGTGTAGGAATCCACACAACGAGCGGGCCTGCGATTGAGAAGCCGGGAGACTTAATGGTTTTACTCAACGAGCTGCAACCCGGTGATGTGCTGTTTATTGATGAAATCCACCGTCTGCCTAGAATCGTCGAAGAAATACTCTACTCAGCGATGGAAGATTTTTTTGTGGATATTATAGTTGGACAAGACACAACGGCTCGTCCGGTCCATTTTACCTTGCCGCCTTTTACCTTAATTGGGGCAACTACCAAAGCGGGAAGTTTATCTTCGCCTTTGCGGACTCGGTTTGGAATTGTTTTACGGATGGATTACTATAAAGAAGAAGATTTGAAAAACATTGTAATTCGTTCATCAGGCGTTCTGAATACAACGATTGAGTCGTCTGGGGCTGTGGAAATTGCACGACGTTCGAGGGGGACTCCGCGGATTGCGAATCGTTTATTACGACGTGTGCGCGACTTTTCGCAAGTATATGCAGATGGAATCATTACGGAAGACGTGGCTGATCAGGCGCTTACGCTATTACGGGTTGATGAAAAAGGGCTCGATGCTATTGACCGAAGAATTTTAAGTACGATGATTGATTTTTATCATGGTGGTCCAGTGGGAATAGGTGCCATTGCGGCCAGCATTGGGGAAGACCGTGATACAATCGAGGACATGTATGAACCATACTTATTGCAAATTGGCTTCTTGCAGCGGACGCAACGAGGCAGGGTTGTGACCGATGTGGCATATGGCCATCTCGGCTATGCAACGAAGAATCAATAATGGATATAAACAGAATAGAGGAATAATTTTGAAAACAAGTGATTTTGATTTTTATTTACCAGAAGAATTAATTGCCCAAACGCCATTGGAAGATCGTTCTTCCTCCCGCTTGCTCGTTTTGGATTCTGAGTCGGGGAAAACTGCAGATAAGCATTTCACCGATATTTTAGAAGAATTCAACCCCGGTGATGCATTGGTATTGAATAACACGCGTGTCTTACCCGCTCGCTTGCATGGAGTGAAGCCTGACACAGGCGGACATCTAGAGGTGTTGTTGTTGAAAAACATCGAAGGAGACCATTGGGAAACCTTAATCAAGCACGCACGACGCGCAAAAGTAGGAACAGAAATTGTCTTTGGTGACGGTGCGTTAAAGGCAGTCGTAAAAGAAGAGTTAGAGCATGGTGGCCGAATCATCGAGTTTCAATACGACGGAATCTTCTTAGAAATTTTAGAAAGCTTGGGAGAAATGCCGCTTCCTCCTTACATCAAGGAAAAACTGGATGACCCAGACCGGTATCAAACCGTGTATGCAAAAGAAAATGGTTCTGCGGCTGCACCAACTGCAGGGTTACACTTTACGAATGAATTGCTTGCTGAGCTAGAAGCAAGAGGAGTGAAGATTGTTTACCTAACGCTTCATGTAGGGCTAGGAACCTTCCGTCCCGTTTCCGTAGAAGATTTGGATCAACACGAGATGCATGCCGAGTTTTATCAACTGTCCCCTCAAGCTGCAAAAGAACTAAACGAGGTTCGTGAAAAGGGTGGGAAAATTATTGCGGTAGGAACGACTTCTATCCGTACCCTTGAAACCATCGGCACAAAATTTGATGGTGCGATTCAAGCAGATAGTGGTTGGACCGATATTTTTATCGCTCCAGGTTATCAATTCAAAGTGGTAGAAGCATTTATTACCAACTTCCATCTGCCTAAATCAACATTGGTCATGCTGGTTAGTGCTTTTGCTGGCCGAGAGAACGTATTGGCCGCATATAACCATGCAGTAAAAGAACGTTACCGCTTCTTTAGTTTTGGGGACGCCATGTTTGTTAAATAAAAAAAGAAGCTGGGAGATAACCCCAGCCTCTTTTCTATCTTTAAGAATTATGAATGCTTGACTTTTGAATCAGGAAATAGGGAAGCAATCAAAAATACGATTACCGATATAAAAATGCCTAAAATGCTGGCACCTATAAAATCGTATGAATTTCCTTCTAAGGCACTGCCAATATAAAAAGCAACATGTCCCAAAATAAATCCCCAAACGAGATTGACGATATATTTCATTTTTGCACCTCTTTTCGCATTCACATTTTACCACTTATGTAGGAAAATACAAGTTTGAACTGAAAAGGAAGAGGTTACATTTATAATGAATTTGAGAAAGGGGGAGAAAGAATGTCTTTTGTCCAACTACAAGTAAGAAGCAGTTACTCACTACTAAAAAGTAACACAAAGCTGGCTGATTTAGTTGCCTTAGCTAAGGAAAAAGGATATCAAGCACTCGCTCTGACCGATGAAAATGTTCTGTTTGGTCAGGTCGAGTTTTTCAAGCTTTGTAAAAAAGCAGGAATGAAACCCATTATTGGCCTGCAATTGGAATTTCAAGGAATCATCCATAAACAAGAAAAATTCCCGCTTGTGCTAGTAGCTAAAAATTTAACCGGCTATCAGAAGTTGATGCAGCTTTCAACAATTTCATCTACTGGGGATGAAGAAGCCATTCAAGAAGCATTACGTCAGGGAATGGAACAAGTAATTGCTATTACTCCGGGTGAAAAAGGTGAAATAGAGCGGTTATTGCGGAATCATGAGGAAGAAAAAGCACTGCAAGTTGCTGCACACTGGAAAGAAATATTTTCTCCCCAACATTTTTATTTGGGGGTCCAGATTCACCGAAATATGCAATCGTTAATCGAACCGCTGAAACGTCTGGGTAACGATCAAAATATATCCCTGACTGCGATGCATGACGTTAGATACTTGCATGCGGAGGACCGCTTTAGCTGTCAAGTTTTGCAGGCAATTGGAAATGGTGAACAGATTGATGCAGAAGATGAGGCACGCACGGGAGAACATTATTTGCCTGACATGGAAGAAATCAGCGCTCGCTTCACGCAGATGGGTTTAGAGAAAGAAGCAGCTGAGACGGTACGAATTGCCCAGATGATTGATTTTGAAATTCCCCTTCGTCAATCCTTACTGCCTAGGTATCCCGTGCCGAATCAACAAGCAGCCAAGGATTACTTATTGGAGCAATGTTTAGCGGGCTTGAATGAACGAGTTCCGGAGGCGGGAAAAGAATACCAAGAACGGATCACTTATGAATTAGCGGTCATTAATGAAATGGGATTTAATGATTACTTCTTGATCGTTTGGGATGTGATGGACTTTGCCCGTAAGAAAGGAATTTTCCCAGGAGCTGGAAGAGGATCGGCAGCTGGTTCGTTGGTTGCCTATGCTCTTCGGATTACCCATGTCGATCCGATTGCCTACAATCTATTGTTCGAACGGTTCTTAAACCGGGAACGCTACAACATGCCGGATATCGATTTAGATTTCCCGGATGACCGCAGAGATGAGGTCTTGCGGTATGTAAGGGATAAATACGGACACGATCATGTAGCGCAAATTATGACAGTAGGAACGTTGGCTGCAAAAATGTCCCTACGAGACACGGGACGCGTTTTTGGGCTTACCCCGGCAGAAGCTGGGAAATGGTCGAATGCTGTGCCGGCTCAGCTAGGAATCCAATTACGGGATGCCTATCGAAGCTCTAAAGAATTGCAAAAGCTGGTTGGAGAATCCAAACGGAATCGTTTGCTATTTGAGACTGCTGTAAAAATAGAAGGCGTTCCAAGACACCTCTCTACACATGCTGCTGGGATTGTCATTAGTGACCGTCCGCTGGTAGAAACCATCCCTCTCCAACAAAGAGAAGGAGAGTTGTTCCTAACGCAATATCAAATGGGTGACGTGGAAGAAATCGGCCTCCTAAAAATGGATTTTTTAGGCTTGAAGAACTTAACCATTTTGAATAACGCCGTTCAGCTTACGAAGCAAGAGGGAGCTCAGGCGCTTGATATCTTTTCCATTCCATTAGATGACGACGAAACACTAGCACTTTTTCGTCGGGGAGACACGAATGGAATTTTCCAGTTTGAATCTGCTGGAATTAAAAATGTTCTGCGAAAGCTAGAACCAACTTCTTTTGAAGACTTGGTGGCGGTCAACGCTTTGTATCGTCCAGGTCCAATGGAACAAATTGATACCTTTATCAAACGTAAAAAAGGGCTGGAACCGATTGTTTACCCGCATGAGGACTTGCATTCTATTCTGGATGTGACCTATGGAATCATGGTTTACCAAGAGCAGGTCATGCAAGTGGCTTCTGCGCTGGCTGGCTTTTCATTAGGGGAAGCAGATTTGTTGCGTCGTGCGATTGGTAAAAAGCAAAAAGATGCACTCGACCGCGAGAAAGAGCGCTTCGTTGAAGGTGCCTTTCAAAAGGGATATACAAGAGAAAAGGCTGAAGAGGTGTATCGTTATATCGAACGGTTTGCCAACTACGGTTTCAACCGATCTCATTCAGTAGCCTATTCTTTTATCGCGTATCAAATGGCCTATATGAAGGTTCATTATCCTGCTGTATTCTTTGCTGCTCTCTTAAATTCAGTGAATACGCACTCTGATAAAATGCAAGAATACATGCTTGAACTTAAAAAGCATCATATTCCGCTTGCTTATCCTCATATCAACACAAGTGGCTGGCGTTTCTCTATGAAGGAAGGGAAAATCCAATTTGGTTTTGGAAGTATAAAAGGGTTAAGAAGGGATTTTGTAAAAGAAATCCTGACGGAACGAAAAGAACATGGAGAGTATCAAGACTTGGTTCAGTTTCTGCGCCGGATTTCGCCGAAATGGCTAAAAGAAGAGGTCATTCAACCTTTAATTATGAGTGGATTCTTCGACTCCTTTGGCTACAATCGAGCGACCTTGACGCATTCGCTGCCAGGTATTTTATCCAGCATTGAATACAGCGGCAATAACATTGATTTGTTCCATGTCCTGGAACCCAAATATATCCAGCAAGAGGAATTCCCGCTAACGAAGTTAGTAGAGATGGAGGAGCAGTATTTAGGCTATTCTCTCGTGGGGCATCCGCTGGAAGAATATTCCTATCTGTACCAAACAGGAGACATGCTCTATATTGCCGAACTGGCTGCAAAAGGTACGATTCAGACAATGGGGTTTGTGAAGGAAATAAAAAGAATTCAAACCAAAAAAGGGGACCCAATGGCCTTTATTCAAGTAACGGACGCTACAGGAATGCTGAGCGCCACGTTATTCCCGGAAACTTACTTTCAACATATGCGCTATTTGAAGGAAGGCTCCCTCCTTGTTTTAACGGGGAGAATGGAAGACAAACGCAAAAATGCGGAAAAAACATTTATCGTCCAAAAACTACTTCCTTTGACAGAGTATGTGAAGAAAAGGGAAGAGCACAAGAAGAAATGTTACATTCGTTTTGAAGCGAGCAATCAGCAAGAACATTCGTTTGAAAAGCTCAAATCAATCTTGTTGGATTCTCCTGGGCAACATCCTGTTATTGTCGTCGATACCGTTTCGAATCGTAAAATCCTACTTGACCAAAAGTATCATTTCGAACCAACCGCTTCTGTTATGGAGAAACTGACTACTCTGTTTGGCTCAGAGAATGTCGTGCTGCAGTAAGCGTGTTACCGATAACAAAATGTTGATTTTCTCGTCAACTGCCAAAGACTTTCTCTAGGTTTAATGGTAAGATAGGGAAGAATGAAGTTTGAGTAATAGTCAGCAACAATCTTTTTTCGATGGTATTTCACAATTTTAATGAGGTGAATAATTTGAAACGAATCGCAGTTTTAACAAGTGGTGGAGATGCACCAGGAATGAACGCAGCTATTCGAGCAATTGTTCGTAAAGGAATTTACGACGGGTTAGAAGTATACGGTATTAATTATGGTTATGCAGGGATGGTAGCAGGAGATATTCATCGTTTAACAATTGATGATGTCGGCGATACAATCAGTCGTGGCGGAACCATTCTTTACTCTGCACGTTATCCAGAGTTTCAAAATATTGAAGGACAACAAAAAGGGATTGAGCAGCTGAAAAAATTCGGTATCGATGGCTTAATCGTAATTGGGGGAGACGGTACATACCGCGGTGGTGCTGCTTTGACCAAACTCGGCTTCCCTACAATTGGAATCCCTGGAACTATTGATAATGATATCCCTGGTACGGAGTATACCCTAGGCTTTGATACAGCGATTAATACTGTTTTAGATTCTGTTGACAAAATTAGAGACACTGCAACCAGCCATGTCCGTACGTTCATCATTGAAGTGATGGGAAGAAATGCAGGAGACATTGCCCTATGGACAGGGATTGGTAGTGGTGCGGAGAGTATCATTATTCCAGAAATGAACTTTTCTATGGAAGAAGTCGTTCGAGAAATTGAAGAAGGACGGAAACGTGGAAAAAAACACACCATCATCATGTTGGCAGAAGGCGTAATGCGTGGAAACGAGTTCGCAGAGCAATTAGAGCAATATCGCAATTACCATACTCGTGTAACAGTTCTAGGGCATGTACAAAGAGGTGGATCTCCTACTGCAAGAGATCGAGTTTTAGGTAGTATATTTGGATATAATGCGGTACAATTATTAGAGGAAGGAAAAGGCGGTATTTGTATCGGTATGGTTGGTACCGAGTTAGTTTTCAATGACATTATTGAGACATTAAAAATGAAGCGCCATGTACCTTACCTTTCCTTATACCAAATCAATAAAGAAATTTCTTTCTAAAATTTCTTTGAGAATAATCGGAAGAGGAGTTTTTATGCATGAAAAAAACAAAGATTGTTTGTACAATCGGACCAGCAAGTGAATCGGTGGAGACACTTGTCCAATTAATCGAAGCAGGGATGAACGTTGCTCGGTTAAACTTTTCTCACGGAGATCACGAAGAGCATTTAGCACGTATCAAAAATATTCGTGAAGCTTCAAAAATTACTGGGAAAATGGTCGCTATTCTTTTAGATACAAAAGGACCTGAAATCCGTACTCATAACATGAAAGACGGCGTTGTTTCTCTATTAACCGGGGAAACTGTTCGTATTTCTATGACTGAAGTAGAAGGAACCAAAGAAAAATTCTCAATCAGCTATGCTGGATTAATTAATGATGTAACAGTTGGATCTCATATCTTGTTAGACGATGGTCTAGTAGATTTAGAAGTAACAGATCTAGACAAAGAAAATGGAGAAATTATTACTCTTGTTAAAAACTCCGGAATTTTGAAGAACAAAAAAGGGGTTAACGTACCAGGCGTTTCCACAAACCTTCCTGGAATTACCCAAAAAGATGCAGATGATATCCTATTCGGTATCGAAAATGATGTAGACTTCATCGCGGCAAGTTTTGTTCGTCGTGCATCTGACGTACTAGAAATTGCTGAAATTTTAGAAAAACAAAACGCAACTCATATCCAAATTATTCCGAAAATCGAAAACCAAGAAGGCCTAGATAACATTGACGAAATCCTACAAGTTTCTCAAGGCTTGATGGTTGCTCGTGGAGACCTTGGGGTAGAAATCCCAACTGAAGAGGTTCCAATCGCTCAAAAAATGTTGATTCAAAAATGTAATCGTCTAGGTAAACCAGTTATTACAGCAACACAAATGTTGGATTCTATGCAACGTAATCCACGCCCAACCCGTGCTGAAGCTGGAGACGTAGCAAATGCTATCTTCGACGGTAGTGATGCAGTAATGTTGTCAGGTGAAACAGCTGCTGGGGATTACCCAATTGAAGCAGTTCGCACTATGGCTACAATTGCAAAACGTACGGAAGAAGCTCGTCAAGGACAAGATGCATTTGCACTAAAAGCTTACTCTAACACAGATATGGCTGAAGCAATTGGTCAATCAGTAGGACATACTGCACGCAACTTGGATATCCAAACAATTGTTGCTGCAACAGAGTCTGGACATACAGCACGTATGATTTCTAAATATCGTCCAAAAGCACATATCGTAGCAGTAACGTTCACTGAACGTCAAGCTCGTGGATTGGCGCTTTCGTATGGTGTGTATCCATATGTGACTGAGAAACCATCTTCAACAGACGAAATGATGGATCTTGCAACAGTTGTTGCACAAGAAAAAGGCTTCGCTAAAGAAGGCGACCTAATCATCATTACAGCAGGTGTTCCAGTTGGTGAACGCGGAACAACAAACTTAATGAAGATTCAACTAATCGGTACAAAATTAACAACAGGCCAAGGAATTGGCGACCGTGCAGTAATTGGTAAAGCAGTTGTAGCACACACTGCTGAAGAAGCAAATCGTAAAGCAACTGAAGATTGTATTTTAGTAGTAAAGAATACAGATAAAGACTACATGCCAGCAATTGAAAAAGCGAATGCAGTAGTCGTAGAAACTGGCGGTTTGACTAGTCATGCAGCTGTTGTTGGAATTGCGCAAGGAACTCCAGTAGTAGTAGGCACAGAAAATGCAACAACCTTGATTAAAGATGGAGAACTTATCACAGTAGATGCTCGTCGCGGAATTATTTACCGCGGTGCAACCACTGCCATCTAAGGAACTACATATGAGATCCGACTGGAAGAAAGACATCTTCATGTTTTTCTTCCAGTTTTTTGGGCTCTATAATATTTGGTGTTGGTGAATCATTTTGATTCACTGGCACCATTTTTGTTTTTAAATGCAAAAAGGCCAGTGAACCCCTATAATTTAGTTACCACACAAAACAACAGGAGGACTCACATGGCCCATACTCATTGTATTAAAAAAAGGCTCTTTGTCAAGAAGTGTTGATAGTGTATTTTTCCAGTTGCATGCAGGCTAAATTTCACAATCTATCAAGCAGTA
>NZ_JARBEA010000027.1 GCF_028863945.1 Jeotgalibaca caeni
CAATCCCCTCTGGAATACAGAGGATTAGCAGCCTAAGAAGGTGTTTTATGTTTGTCTCAAATCAGTATGTCAGTCTAAAAATTAGCGGGTTTTTCTTTTGGTAATTTTCTGGTAAAGTGACAACATCCTAGAAGAAAGGGAGGATGTTAGTGGAAGAAAAAGAGTTGCAGGTGCTGGTCGAAAACATTTCTATTGAATTCTTCGGTAAACCCTTTGTTCATATTGCTCGCATGAATCAACGACTGCGGACAACAGGCGGTCGTTATTTACTTCAAACGCACGACCTAGAATTCAACCCCAGAGTTCTGGAACGGTATGGAATGGAAGAATTAATTGGTGTTATTAAACATGAGTTGTGTCATTATCATCTTCACATTGAAGGGAAAGGGTACCAACACAAGGATGAAGATTTTAAGTTGCTGTTGAAAGAGACGGGAGGCAACCGGTACGTAAAAGATTTACGCAATGAGACCGAAGCCCGGCCCAACTACATTTACCACTGCAAAGAATGCCAGTATAAATATCTACGAAAAAGAAAATTAAATACACGTAAATATGTGTGCGGACATTGCCGAGGGAAGTTAGCTTTGGTCCGTTCATGATTTTGTTTATCAACTATTGACAGCTAAAGCGTTTCATATTACACTATAATAGTTGTCACGCGGTCATGGCGGAACGGCAGACGCGCCAGCTTGAGGGGCTGGTGGGGGCAACCCCGTGGAGGTTCAAGTCCTCTTGGCCGCATTGGTATATCAACGTTTTGAAGGTGTCACTGAAAAGTGGCGCCTTCTTTTTTTGTTACGTCCCGCTTTCGTCCCGCTTTTTTTCATTTCTTCTTCTCCCTATTCCCATCCATAATCGCACCAATGACAATCCCCACACACATCCCAATCCCAGCTCCTATTGCTAAACGATCGAGCAGCAATCCCACTACCACTCCAAATAGAAGCCCAAAAGAAATACCATAAGAAATATAGGAATTACTACTTTGTTTTTCGTCATTCTCTTTTCTACTCTTATTATCATTTGAATTCTTCATCATGGAATCCTCCCTTAGCTTATTTTATGTGGTCATTTTACCAAAATCGATATTTTATTCAAAACAGACCTACTTACAGTAATTATAAGATTAGATATACGAAACATATTGGACAAAAAATCTGAATTATTGCTAATCGTTGCGATAAGGTAACCACACTTCATGCTATCGCAACGCAAGGACTCGTTCCGTTGCGATAGGAGAGCCCAACCCTGTTCTATCGCAACGCAAGAGCCTTTATCGTTGTGATAGCGAAACTTTTGCTCGCTCTATCAATACGAAAGGTTCAAATAGAACTAGGGTCTGGTTTCCGGAAACTCCTCTGATACAAAAAATAACTCTCGCCACCCACCATAGGGCTACGAGAGTTATTTTGTCTCAGATTCTATTACTAATATCCATACTTCGCATTTTTAGGAATGTATAAATTAGGATTGGCTCGATAAGTTAGCAGCAAAACAATGACCGTAAATACGGTTGTTGCGAATGCACTGGCTCCGTTCATGACAATAGAATAGAGCCATGGACTCCAATCAGCTGGAGCATACTGTCCCCAGAAGTAGTATCCAGCAATCGTATGCCAGAAGAAGCGAGCCACAGTTCCTACAATAGAAGCGATTGCGATATACAGAATTGCGCGTTTCGTTTGCTTATTTTGTGCGGCTGTTACGGTTGCGTTTGCCCAGAAACCAGCAAATCCAGTAAAAGTAAAGGCAACAAAGTATTCGATGAATCCTTGCAGGGGAGTCAGGATATCTGCGTTCCCGACAAAGAGATGCAAGATTCCCCATAAGAAGCTAGCGACTAAACCAGGGCCCCATCCGCGACGCAGAGCATACAAAACTAAAACAGGCTGTCCAACTGTTATACTAAAGCTTGGTCCAACTTGCAGAGGTACGAACGAAAGGGCAGTTGCTAGAGCAGCCATAATCGTTCCCTCAATCCATAAACTTAAATTTTTCGACAAAAAAATCTCCTCCTTTATTGTAGAATGGAACAGACCTACGACAAAGGAGGAGAATACACGTGACTTCTCTTCACTCACAATTCCTACGCTCGTATTAACGATACAGGTTCGAAGGGTTAGAACTTTCATTCAATCTCAGCCATTTCTGGCACCCCTTTGTGATAAGTGTCCTATTCAATTAAATATATCCTAGCATAGAAGGAAAAAGAATGCAACAGCAAGATAGAATCTGTGTTCATTATGAGATCGATTCGTTCTCAGGAGCTTCCTCTTTTCTTCTTTTCTTATTAAGAAAGAAGTCAATGATTCCACCTATAAGAATCCCAATTCCGAAACCTGCTGCCATGTTGTTGAAATATAATCCAATCAACATACCTGAAAACATCCCAATCATGGTGAACAGGAAGGTATTTTCAGCTGGAGCAGATTCTTCGCTTGGTTTCCGCTTGTTATTCTCCAATGATGGATGCAATACGGGTGCGGTTTTTGGAAGGTTCCGTCTTTGTATCTGTGATTTTTTACGTTTAGCCACTAGCTTCGTTCCTTTCCCTAATCAAATTCTTTCTTATCTTATCAGGAAAAGAAAAACTTGTGAAGCAGACAAAGCTAATCTTCTTTAGGATCCATCACTACATCGTCTTCTTCGTGGAAATTATAAACACCATTTCCTTGAATCTTAAATGCATCGTCTTGTGGTTGATACCCTAAGTCAAAGTGCGCTTGAGAAATATCCATCCGAGGGAATCGGTTGTTGGAAACCCCGTTGACCAATAAGAATGGCTCGTGAATTTCTGCTTCCAGACACCGATCGATTAAATGGCACATATCGCATTTGGATAGGTGAGTGGCTAGGCCGTCTGCATCAGCAATCTCTGGGTCGATTTCACTATCGAATCCACCAATGCGAATTCCAATAGACTCTTGATTATGATTGTAGGCGTGGAAGCTAGCCAATGCTTCCATGTATACTTTAGAAACTCCATACAGGTCGCCAGGACGAGGATAATCAGAAGTTTTCACTTGTACATTTAACGGATAACCGCTAATCGCATGAACAGAACTAGCAAAAATAATCCGCTTCACATGGTTGGTTTCTTTACATGCTTCTTCAAATAAGTTATGGGGAACTTTATAATTCAGGTCTAATAAGGTATCATAAAAATCTGCGTCCGGTCTTGGATCGCCGGCAAGATGAATCACATAATCAATGCCTTCCAGGAGTCCTTCCCAATTTTTAGGATCGACCAAGTCTACTTTTTTGGTAGTAGTACCTTCCAGTAGTTCTTTAGGCATTTCAGAAAAATCTACATCGACTAATGTTAAGTCGTGCTTCGCTTTTAAGTATTCCGTTAGAACGACCCCAATATTTCCAGAAGCCCCAGTTATTAAAACAGATGACATAAGAAAACCTCCTCATTATTCTATTACAGCTAAATTTATGCTTTTACCCAAAAAAAGTCAAAAGATATCTATTTTGGGAGGAAACATGGAAAAGAAAGGAAAGTCTTAACGGAATACGTTATACTAGTACCGAAAGAAATCCCTGAAAGGAGCCAATTCGATGCCGGAAATGGATTACGAATTATACATGGATACAGCGATGCTTGCTGGGAAAATTATGTTAGAAAGTAACGCTGAAACCTATCGTGTAGAAGAAACAGTATCTCGTATTCTTCACATGACCAATTTAGAACTGATTGATGCGCTTGCGCTCACGACAGGGCTTGTCGCTACATTGGACAACCCGGATATGGATGCCATAACGGTAGTGAAACGGATTCCTTCGCGTTCTACAAATTTGAATAAAATCACCAAAGTAAATGATATTTCCCGCCAATTCACCTCAGGAAGAATTACGATTCAAGAAGCCTATTATGCTCTGCAAAATATTGACGAACTACAGTATGATCGTCAGCAAAAAGCTTTTGCGATGATTGCATTTACACAAGCAACGCTCGTTATGTACGGAGGGTCGATAACGGATTTTCTTTATTTACTTCCCGTTTCAATCTTTGTTGCGGTTGTGCTTCATTACGGAGAACGCTGGCGCGTGAAGTCTTTTATTCTAGACATGGTTGCGTGCTTTATCATTGCTCTAAGTACTACATTGATAGCTGGTTTTTTTGATATAACGGTTCAAGGTGACTTGATGATTATTTCTGCCATTATGCAATTACTGCCGGGTACGGCAATGACAAATGGGGTTCGGGACATTTTCCGAAGTGACTATATGTCAGGCGGAGCGAAAATATTAGAAGCCTTAATGATTGGTATCTTTATCGCTATTGGGATAGGGGTTGGCCTCGTCTTAGGAGGGAGGATTATCGCATGGTAGAGATGTTGATTGGATCTACAGCAGCGTTTATCGCGGTTTATTTTTTTGCCATTCTGTTAGATGCGCCCAAACGGTCCTTGTGGTATGCGGCATGGACAGGGGGAGTCGGTTGGTTCATTAACTTGTTTTCGCTCCACTATTTTGAAAAAGGGGTTGCTACCTTTTTTGCTGGAATAGCGATTGCTCTACTGTCACAAGTTTTCGCTCGTCGACTGAAGACGCCAACTACCATTTATTTCCTGCCTGGTTTTATTCCGATTGTCCCTGGGGAAGGGGTATATCGAGCGGTATTCGCATTTATTGAAGGTGACTACGGGACAGCGCAGATGCAATTAAATGAAGCGATGTTGGTATCGGGAGCGATTGCCATGTCAATCTTTATTGTAGATAGTATTTTCAGTTTACAGGCTCGGCTTGCTACTTTAAGCAGGGCCAAACAACAGGAAGAACCAATCGAATAGGTTGACATCAAGTTGTAACCAAATTAATAAACAATCGTAAACGAATGATGCTAGTATGATGCAGAAAGGAGTCAAGATGATGCCAGAAGAAAATGAAGAAACTCGTTCACAGCGATTCAAAAACCGCAAACGATCGAACCTAGTTGTAAAATTGGCGATTGGATTGGTTGCTCTAGTGGCAATTATATTCGTATTGGAATTCTTTATCGGAGATCCAAATGAGGTTCCAGAGTGGGAACAAGTTGCAGAGAGCGGTGAAGAATCTACTTCGCAAGAGGTCGATGAAAGTGAATCAGAGAGTGCAGAAGAATCAGTAGAGAGTGAATCAGAGAGCGAATCGGAAGAAGAATCGGAAGATGATTTTAATATTCGGGAAGTAACTTCAGAAGATCCCAACGTAATTCGAACGTTTGTGGGAGAATGGCCGCCAATCGGTACGGAGCAAGGTGAACCGCATGTGATTAATTACGATGAAGGCAGCGCAGATCGAATTGAAATCAAGCGTGCTGCTTCCGTTGTCACGAGTGTGCCGGAAGACGATATGATTGAACATTGGATTGGCAACAACGGAGAGCAGCAAGTAACTGCCACAATCAGCCAAATTTCTACAGGAGACATCTATAAAGTGTACTTGAGATGGGTTGCTGGCGAAGGTTGGCAAGTAACACGTTACGAAGAGTTGGTTCAGGTTATTCAATAAAAAA
The DNA here is from genome assembly GCF_028863945.1 of Jeotgalibaca caeni. Classification (GTDB taxonomy): domain Bacteria; phylum Bacillota; class Bacilli; order Lactobacillales; family Aerococcaceae; genus Jeotgalibaca; species Jeotgalibaca caeni. Next base: position 5,507 of record NZ_JARBEA010000027.1, read on the forward strand.
GTGGCAAGAGGGTTCAATTTGAACGACTCTTGCCACTTTTTTTATTGTTCGCTATCGTAGCGTATTTCCATTTCCTTCATTTCTGAGAAGCTGACTTGATCCTGTGCTTTTAATGCGAGGAACAAGTTAAAATCATCTCTCGCCTCATGGTCCGCTGCATCCCATACAGCAAAATCAGCTTCGTCTTTTTCATCCCAAGCTAAATCCTCTTGGAAACCAAGCATGCCATCACGCCATTCTCGGTAACTTTCGTATATATCTTCCTTCATCTTGCTCGTTCACCTTCCCTAACGAATGACATAGACCATTTCGTTTTTTCTTTGCTCTAAATCGACACTGCCGCGCATGAAGCCGGCATTTTCTAATGTTTTTCTTCCTGCAGGATTTCCGATATCTACCCAAGTAATCACACGCTCATATTCGGGAAAACTTTCCACATAAGAAAGGAAAGCTCGTACTGCAGCTGTTCCAAAACCTTGTTGCTGGAATTGGGAATCGACGAACAGTTCTTCTAACACGATGTGACTTGTAGTTGGATATAAATGAAAGAACAGAAATCCAACTGCACGAAGGTTTTCCGTTATGACGAGTGGAATACGTGTTTCCGGCTCAACGTACGCCCGTGCAATACTGTCCGAAACAGGATGAACGTACTTCTGTTGCCATCCTTCTACGGAAAGGGTGAGGCAGGCTTCCACATTCTCTGGTGATAAATTCGTTAATTCAATCAAAGGAATGCTCCTTTCCAAAAGATAGTCTTATTATACAAGAGCAAAAAGGAAAAGTCAGTGGGAACGTGATATGATAGGACAAGATAATCTGATTGAAAGTCAGGAAGGTGTAAAAAGTGAATGCATCAGAAAGAAGAATAAAAATTCAAGAAATCTTAAAAGCTACCAAAGAGCCGATTAGTGCACGGAAATTAGCGGAACAGTTCCAGGTTAGCCGACAAATCATTGTAGGAGATATTGCACTACTTCGTGCAGAAGGACATGAGATTGTGGCAACCCCAAGAGGGTACCTTTCCAATGAACCGGATGAGAAGGACAGTGGATTATTTGTGGGGAAGGTAGTGTGTCAACATTCCGAAAAACAAACGGAAGAAGAGCTACGGTTGATAATCGATCATGGTGGAGAGGTTCTGAATGTCGAAATCGAGCATCCTTTTTATGGAGTGCTGGCAGGAGAATTAAGGATTCAGTCACGTTACGATATTCAATGTTTTCTCAAGGAAATGGGTGAGCAGCAATCGAAAATGCTGTCTTCTTTGACGCATGGAATCCACTTGCATACGATTCGCAGTGTGAATGAAGAAACGTTTTTGCGCATCAAGTCCGCATTGAGAGAAGCAGGGATTTTGTACGAGTAAGGGTGTATTGACTTTTGGGAGAATCACTTTATAATGAAGTTTAGTCGGGTGTCTTGACACCTGATTAGACACTCTTCGGAAAGAAGGTTTATTATCAGTGATTCAGACAAAGAGACGCACCCGTACCCTTACCGTTTCCGCTCTATTAATTGCCATTGGCATTCTTATCCCAATGGTTTCACCATTGAAAATTGTTTTACCGCCCGCTTCCTTTACCTTGGCGAGTCATGTGGCAACGTTTATTGCCATGTTTATTTCTCCTTATGTTGCTATCATGGTAGCGTTCGGCACCGCGATGGGCTTTTTATTGGGTGGTTTCCCGATTGTGATTACGTTACGTGCCTTGTCCCATCTCGTATTTGCTTATATAGGCGGAAACTATCTGGCAAGCCGGCCTGACTTTTTCCAAAAAAGATCTCAAGTATGGTTCTTTAACTTTTTGATTGGAATTTTACATGCTCTTTGTGAAGTAGTCGTGGTTTCCTTTTTCTACTTTTCAGGTAATTTATCAGAAGGGTATTACGATCAAGGATTACTCTTTTCGGTCATGGGCTTAGTCGGCGTTGGAACGGTCATTCATAGCATGGTTGATTTTTGGCTGGCAGAGTTGGTCTGGAAATCAATTCCCAAGAAGAATTTGTAAGAATTCATTAATAAGCCCAAAGTCTGAGGAAAGAAGCCTCTTTTTCACTTAGAATGAAAGTATGAACAGGAGGACGAATAAAATGAAAAAATTAAAAACAATGGTACTTTCTGTAGCGGGGATGCTTACGATAAGTGCCGCTACGCTTGCAGCCCCAACAACTGCACTTGCAAATGGAATTGACACCACAGTTATCAATGAAAAGTGGGGAAAACCAACCTTTGCTTACGGTGGAGGATTAAGTGAAGCTCAGGTTGAAGAAACAGCAGAGCTGTTGGGCATTGAGAATATGGAAAATGTAAACAGCTTTCCTGTAACTGGGGAAGACCTAGAACACTACTTAAATGAAGGAGCTTCTGATACCTCTTCGATGATCTCATCAGTCTTGGTACAAAAACAAGATGAAGGAGAAGGTGTGGAAGTAAGTATTGAAACTCCAGACCAAATTACAGAAATTACAGCGGAACAATATACGAATGCGGCGATTACTGCAGGCGTAAATGATGCCTTGATTATGGTGGCAAGTGTAACTCGGGTAACGGGTGAAAGTGCGCTGACAGGGATCTACAAAGCATTCGATGCCAACGGTGAAGAGTTAGAACAAGACCGAATGGAAGTCGCACAAGAAGAGTTGGAGACGACCAATTCAATCGCACAAGAAAATGCAGATGAAGAAGGATTCGATCCATCCCGACTAGACCAAGCAATCATTGAAATTAAGCAGTCGCTGGCAGACTTAAAAGAACAACAAGGAGAACTTGCGACTAGGGAAGATATGGAGCGAATTATTCAAGAAGCTCTGGCAAACTTTGAGTTAGAAAACTATGTTACTCAAGACCAAGTTGACCGCTTGTTAGCATTGTTTGAGAAATACCAACAAACATCAGCCATCGATTCAGAAAAAGTGCAAGAACAATTAAAAGATTTATCGAATACAGTACAAGACAAGGTATCTGATTTGATTAATCAAGCTGAAGAGAGTGGACTGATGGACCGTATTGGGAACTTCTTCCGTGAAATATGGAATGCCATTACAAACTTGTTTAATTAAAAAATAGCAGAGGCGGGGACATTAATCTGTTCCCGCCTCTGCTATTTTTATGCGCCAAATAACTGAACGGCTACTTGCATGATAACTGGAATGGTAAGGATCGAGAAGATGGAAGAAAGGACGACCATCCGAGCGCCGTAATGATAATCCCCACCGAATAATCTACCTAGAATTGCGGTGTTAACAGCAGCAGGAGCCACCGAAGCAATCGTTAGAACAAGTTCAACTTCGGTATTGTTGATCGGCAGAAGATAGATGATGAGAATGGCTAGTAGCGGAGTAACAATCAACCTCATGAACACACTTTTATAAGCGTGCCAATGGACGAATATTTCTCCCAGATTACTATTAGCCAAGTAACTTCCAATGATAATCATCGCCAGAGACGTATTTAGCGCTGCCATGCTATCCACTGCATTCCAGACAAAGGTTGGTAAGGGAATTTGAAGGATATAGATTGCTAAGCCGACAATGGCACCCACCATCCCTGGATTGGTAAAAGCTTTTTTTAAGGTCATCGCTTTTCGGTCGCCAGAAATCAACGCCCGACCGTATGTCCATTGGAGAATATTATTGCACATGATAAAAGCTGTCATAAAGAATACCCCTTCTAGTCCGATTAAGGACATGACAATCGGGATACCAAAGAATCCAGAATTGGCAAACGTTGCAGCATATTTATCGATGCGGTCTTCTTTTTTGAAAATCAGTTCATTCAGGAGGATTCGACTGCCGAGTGTTAGAAGTCCTGCGACAACGGCCCACCCAAATAATCGGAGCCGATCGCTGTCGAATGGTGCGTTGAAGGAAGCAATCATGGCTGCGGGCATTACGTACATGGAGAGAATAGTTGAAATCTGCCGTGCACCTTCGCTATTAATCACATTTGCTTTTACTAAGATAAACCCAAATATAATAAGGGTAAACATCGTCAACATCTGTTCTAACAATATACCAAACATGGACATTTCTTTCTTTCCCTTCTTTCTTTTCATAGCATATAAGAATGATAATACCATAAAACGAGTACCAATTATGAAAACATTCCCAAAAAAAACATTTTCGCTTATAATGAAAGGAATCGTAAAAGAGGAAGGATTTTAAGATGAAAAATAATCAAACGGTTAGAGTCGGTCCCCAGCAATACCAAATGAAACAAGGAATACTGGAACAACTTCCAGATATGTTAATACAAGAGGGTTTCTTGCGCGTGATGCTTGTCCATGGTGAAGTATCGTTTCAAAAAGCAGAGCCTTATTTAGAGTCGCTTTTTTCTTCTTCCGTTCTGGTAGAGGATTACTTCTTTGCAGGGGAGTGCAGCGATGCCGCCATCGATACTCTAACAGCGGCACTTACAGCGAAAAATGTCGATGCGGTTCTAGCAGTAGGAGGCGGAAAGGTAATGGATACGGTAAAGTACGCTGCTTATCGAGCAAATCAATTACCCTATATCGCTATCCCAACCCTAGCAAGCAACTGCGCACCGTGGACTCCTGTATCGGTTATCTATCAGCCTGACGGAACATTTGTGAGACTCGATGTGTTGCCCGTTCAAGCGGCTGCCTTACTGATTGAGCCACAACTCATTTTTGATGCTCCAAGAGAATACCTGGTTGCAGGAATAGGCGACACCTTGGCCAAATGGTATGAATCGGATGCTATTCTGGCTCAAGAAAAGCATCAAAATTCAGCGATGTTGAAAATGGCTCGTTTCGCTGCTAAAGAATGTCAAACGACTATTCTGGAGCGAGGAGTGGAAGCACTGCAAGAGGTTGATAATGGAAAGTTATCTGAGGCGTTCTTGGCTGTCAGTGAAGCGATAATTTCGGTGAGCGGTTTAGTAGGTGGATTTGGTGACGAGTTGGCTCGAACGACCATTGCCCATGAAATACATGATGCCTTAACGATTTACCCGTCTGCACATCGTTTTTTACATGGCTCTCTAGTAGGATATGGAATTTTAGTCCAACTAGCGGTTGAAGAAAACTGGACAGAAATTGAAAAATTAACCAATTTCTACCGGGTTGTGGGAATTCCGGCTTCCTTACAAGAATTGGGACTGGATTCTTTAACAGATGAAGAGAGAATGGTTGTAGCTCGTTTAGCTTCTCAACCGCACTTGCCGGTTCACCACTTGCCTTATCCAGTCGATGCAGCCATTTTATATGAAGCGATTCAAGTAGTAGAAAAATTAAATCATCATTAAAAGCACAGTTTTCAATGAAAGTTCTACTAATTTATCCTATAATGAGAATATCATCGAACTCGGAAGGAGCTTGATAATGAATATTCAGCCACATCAAGCACAACAACTAGTCAAAGAAGCGAAAAAAATCAAAGAAAAAGCATATGTACCGTACTCCCATTTTCCAGTTGGAGCAGCCGTTTTGTACAAAGACGGACACATCATTTCAGGCGTCAATGTAGAGAATGTTTCGTTCGGAGCGACAAACTGTGCAGAACGAACGGCACTGTTTACTGGCGTCACAGAAGGGTACACAAAGAAAGATATTCAAGCGATTGCAGTTTCAGCAAATACAAAAGATTACATCACTCCTTGTAGTATCTGCCGACAAGTAATGGTAGAACTCTGCCAGCCAGATACGGTTGTTTATTTAACAAATGGCAAGGATGAAGTAAAAGAAGTTACCGTTGAAGAATTAGTTCCATTTGCTTTTTCATCAATGGATCATTAATCGAGATGAGGCGGGAATGATTCCAGCCTCTTTTTCATGAAAAAGGAGGGATACAATGGAAGAGAAGAAGAACTACAAAGAAGTACTGTTGTATCTCTTGTTCGGAGTAATGACAACTGCTGTCAATATAGTCGTGTTCTTTTTGCTTGAACAGATTCTTGGCTGGCAGTACTTGCAAGCGAATATAGTAGCGATTGTGGTTTCTATTTTGTTTGCCTTTTTTACTAATCAACGCTACGTTTTTCGTTCACAGTCCAGCACGTTGGAATTAAAACTGCGGGAGTTCTTTTTATTTGTCAGTTTCCGTGCTATCTCTGGAATCTTAGACATGCTCTTATTGTGGATGATGGTGGATGGGATCGGAATGGATTCGACTATTGCCAAAGTTATAACGCAAGTCCTTGTCGTGTTCATGAATTATTTCTTTAGTAAATTCTTTGTTTTCCAAACAAAAAAGAAGTAAACGACGAAATCGAGCGTCGTTTACTTCTTTTTATAATTTAAGCAGGAAATAAGCAAAGATTACCATTACGATACAGTGAATACTAATACCAATAAGCCCTTGATAGAAGGTTTTGTTCTCTTTTCCTTCGCGGTCTTCGCTGTACAAGGTCGTAATGAAGGCAATTAAGTAAGAAAGGCTGTGCAGGAATACGATTAACAAGACAATCGCAGCCAAGCCAAGCGGTACAATCATTGCCAAAATGAAAAAGACACATAGAAGTAAGAAGTAGAATGTGTTCATGCTGGTAAATTGTGTAACCCAGTTATGGAAGTTTAGGGGTTGTTTTGTTGAATACTTCTTGAACAGATAGGATAAAATACTATAGAGCAAGAAATATACCAAGAAGAATAAAGTCCATTTCCAGAACCACTCGAATCCATTCAATTCAAAGGTTAATGATGGCAAGATTGAAATATCTAGCATGAATTGATAGGAACGATCGAGTGCATCAGCAACTCGGGTAATGATGCCAGCTGAGAAGAGGGAAGCCAACAGCACATTCACATATCCATAAAAAGGATGGCGTTCAGAACGTTCACCTATTTGCACAGGATGAGTGACCTTCTTAAAATAGTATGTAAAATAGTTAAGGAAAGTCACGCCAACTTTTTTGAAATGAAGCCCATTTTCAGCTTTACGCGATTTTGCTTCTTGATTTGGTACATATGTAGTCACAACCGGCTCCTCTTTCTCCGGCTCAACAGGTGGGGTATCCACTTCGCTTAAATCTAATCCGCACATAGGACAGACTGTTGCGTCCTGTGGAATTGTACTGCTACAAAAATAACATTCTTTCATCGCAAGGCGCCTCCTCTTTTTTATCATTATAAGCTTACTCGAGTATTTTTTCAAAAACAAGCCTTATCTTAAGAAGAGACAAACTTCCCTTCATTTGGTAGGATAGAAGTATATAGAATAAAAGGAGAATGCGGTTATGAAAATGGTTCATACTTGTGTACGAGTAAAAAATCTAGAAGAATCTTTAGCTTTTTATCAAGAAGCCTTTGGATTTAAGGAAGTAAGTCGGAAAGATTATCCAGAACACAAATTTACCTTGGTATATTTGTCTCTCGAAAACGATCCTTACCAATTAGAATTGACGTATAACTATGATCATGAAGGGTATGACTTAGGGGATGGGTATGGTCATATTGCGATTGAGGTTGACGACGTTCCAGAAGCACACGAAAGACATCGTGCAGCTGGTTTTGAAGTGACGGAGCTAAAAGGATTGCCAAACTCAGATTTCCGTTATTACTTCGTCATGGATCCGGACGGTTACAAGATTGAAGTCGTGCAAGGTCGTTAGAAAAAGCTTGCTAAATTCAATGGATGATGGTATGATTCTGTTCATGCGACGAGGCGACTTGTAATCCATTTGAGATTACAGTTGACGCGGGACATACGTGCTTTGCACACCACAGGATGTGGATGTTTGATAAATCTTGTGTGAACCTTGATTTATCCATGAGCAATCATGCCGCGGAGGAGCTGTACTCTTTAAGAGTGCAGCTCTTTTTTTTGATTTAAATAGACATTTTCATCGTTTCGTCTAAATTTTACTGTTATAATACACCCAAAAGGAGGCGCTTACGATGAAAAAAATCATGAAAGGGTTGATTGGGCTATGCTCCATCTTCTTACTAGCTTGCTCGAATACAAATGATACATCGACAGAGCAAATAGGAGCACCACAAACCGATGTCGCATTAACGAACGAAGAATCCGAAATTGGTGAAAGGCTGATCGGTGAAAAAGTAATTAAGACAGTGACCTTGAATTACGAAACGCTCTTATTTGATGAGACATTGGATCACATCATGGAAACAATTCAGTCACATGATGCCTATATTGAATTTTCTTATGAATCCACGAATAATTATAGCGGTTCTGTCGGACCTGAAGCGAGAAATTATCGAAGAATCGAATATACATTGCGTGTGCCTACCGATGCTCTCTATGATTTTCTAGGAGACTTGGAAGGCATGGAGGCCGTTAAAATAAGTGAGCAAATCGGGTCTCAAGATGTCACGCAACAATATGCCGATCTGGAAACGCGGATTGGGGTCTTGAACCAAAAGGAGGAACGGCTACAGACCTTATTAAGTGAAGCCGTTACGATTGAAGAAATCCTCCAAATTGAAAATCAATTGAGTGAGACGATAGCTGAAAGGGAAACCTTACAATCGCAAGTAGATAACTTTGATAGTCTGATCGCCTATACGGAAGTACATCTGACTGTCGATGAACGACAAAGAATTTCTGAACAGCCTGGAGATGGGATTCCATTCTGGGAACGTTTCAAAGAAGCAGTAGTAGACTCGATGTTTGCCTTCTATTATTGGATTCAGAATTTCGTCATTTGGCTGATTTTCTTATTGCCGTACCTGGTGGTTGCTGGATTAATTTACCTTCTTTATAGATTCATTCTCCGTCGTTATAAAGAAACCAGCATGGGTCAAAAACGGGAGAAAGAGCGTAGTCAAGTTCAAATGAAGAGAAAGAGAAGAACAAAAATCGTTCCACAAAACCAAGAAGAGAAGAAAGAGACAAAGGAAAAAGAATAAAACTGGAAGACTCATCCTTCCTTCTATATGACAGGATGGGTCTCCTTTTTCTTTGAATAAATAGAAATCTGTAATCATGTGGGTAACGAAAAAATGAAGAATAAATAAATAGACATAATAAAAACGTATCAATATGTTGTAAGTTAGTTGGTTAATATCTTGAAAACTTTTACTAAAATTTATTTGTCATGTTTACCTTTTTAAGCGGTTACATCACCACGGAGCTAGCTTTTTTCATTCTTATGAGGGAAAAATGTTTCTTGGATATGCTATCAATAGCACAAAATGAGTTGCAATGGTATGATGGAAATAAGAATTTTATAATGATAAATTAATGTTATACATTTATTTATAACATGGTTGTGAAAGGAGAGGGCGATAGAGTGAATCGGAATCTTTTTATAGATTTGGAAAAAGAGTTATATTTGTTTAATCACGGAGAACATTTTGAAAGTTACCGAATAATGGGTAGCAAGCGAAGCACAGAAGAGGCAGGTTCTGGATGGCGTTTTACGGTCTGGGCACCAAATGCGAAATCTGTTTCATTAGTGGGAGATTTTTCTGATTGGGATCCAATTGAAATGGCTGAAGTTGGCACAACAGGAGTTTGGTCCGTCTTTTCTATGGAACCAAAAGAAGGGCAATGTTACCAATACTTAATGGAAGACCATAACGGAACATTCACTTACAAAATAGATCCATACGCGTTAGCTTTTGAAGTACCACCAAAAGAGGCCTCTCTTGTGCAAGATCTCCCAGATAAAAAATGGCGTGATGGACAATGGTACGCCAATAAACGAAGAAAATCCATCTATAAAAAGCCGCTAAATATTTACGAAGTACATTTTGCTTCTTGGAAACGTCATGCCGATGGAAGAAGTTATTCTTTCCAGGAAATGGGCGAAGAATTGATTCCTTATGTAAAAGAAATGGGCTATACACATATTGAATTTATGCCTTTGATGGAACATCCACTGGAAGCTTCTTGGGGATACCAAATAACCGGTTATTATGCGATTGCAGCACGTTTTGGCAACGTAGTCGAATTTCGAGATTTTGTTGAGGAAGCTCATCGCCAAGGAATTGGTATTATTCTCGATTGGGTACCAGGACATTTCTGTCGCAACGGCTATGCTTTGAGCCAATATGATGGAACACCAACCTTTGAGTATCAAGATGCTAATCAAGCTGTTAATAACCGCTGGGGAACCATAAACTTTGACCTAGGGAAGCATCAAGTACAGAGCTTCTTGATTTCTAATGCAATGTATTGGATGGAAGAGTTTCATGTCGACGGTATTCGAGTGGATGCTGTATCGAACATGCTTTACTTGGATTATGATGAGGGACCTTGGACACCAAATGAAGATGGAACCAATCATAATCGGGCAGGAGTTGCCTTCTTACAGAAGTTGAATCAAACAATCTTTGGGCGGAATCCCAACATGTTGATGATTGCGGAAGAAAGCACAGCATGGGCTAATGTGACCCGTCCTATTGAAATGGGCGGACTGGGCTTCAACTATAAATGGAATATGGGTTGGATGAATGACACATTGAAATTTTTCTCTCTTGATCCACTGTTTCGTAAGGATCATTTCGAATTGATCACCTTCTCCTTCATGTATGCCTTCAACGAAAACTTCCTCTTGCCTATTTCCCACGATGAAGTTGTTCATGGGAAAAAATCACTTCTAGGAAAAGTGCCAGGAGACCGGTATAACCAATTTGCCAATTTACGAAATTTTCAAGCCTATATGTTTGCGCATCCCGGCAAGAAGTTGAACTTTATGGGGAATGAAATCGGACAATTTTTGGAGTGGCGATTCGAAGAAGAACTGGAATGGGGAGTTTTAGACAATGAGTTTAATCCCGAGTACCAACATTTCATTAAAACGCTAAACCATCTTTACAAAGAGCAACGTGCTCTACATGAGATAGATGAATCCCAAACAGGAATCGAAATAATTGATGCGGATAATCGTCTGGAAACGGTCCTTACCTTTATCCGGAAATCAGAGAAAGAACGAGATTTTCTTATCGTTATTTCGAACTTTACTCCTGTTGAAAGACGCAATTACCGGATTGGTGTTCCATACGAAGGACTGTATGAAGAATTATTGAATACTGAAATGCAAGAATTTGGTGGTACATGGACGATGCATCAAGCAGACATGAAAACTACAAGCGAACCTTTTAAGCATTATGAACACTCATTGGAACTGACTGTTCCTGCACAAGGAACTGTTTATTTACGTCCCAAAAGAATTTACGGAGTGAAGCAAAGAAAAAAAGCATAAAGGAGGGAAGGAAGAAATCATGGTAAAAGAATGATTTTTTCCGACAGTGTATGAAGAACGAAATGACAGCAATGATATTAGCCGGGGGACAAGGAACTCGACTAGGAAAACTAACACGCGAGACAGCGAAACCAGCTGTTCCCTTCGGTGGCCGCTATCGAATTATCGATTTTGTATTAAGTAACTGCACGAACTCGGGCATTTCCCATGTCGGGGTTGTTACTCAATATCAACCGCTCGAATTAAACGATCACATTGGAAACGGAGAGTCTTGGGGATTGAACGGACACAGCCGTGACGTAACCATCCTTCAACCGTATACAAGTGCAGATGGAGAAAATTGGTTTAGTGGTACAGCGCATGCGATTACCCAAAATATTACTTATATTGACTCACATGATCCTGAATATGTATTGGTTCTTTCTGGTGACCATATTTATAAAATGGACTATGATGCAATGCTTCAATACCACAAACAAATGAATGCCGATTTAACGGTAGGTGTTATTCCAGTAACATTAGAGGAAGCATCCCGTTTCGGAATCATGAATACAGATGAAGAAAATCGGATTATCGAATTCGAAGAAAAACCAGAACATCCAAAAAACAACCTAGCTTCCATGGGAATCTACATCTTTAATTGGAAGAAATTACGCAAATACTTAAAAGAAGACCAAGAAACAGATAAGAAACTAGTCGACTTCGGACATGACGTGATCCCTGCTTACCTAGCTAACGAAGAAGACATTTATGCATATGCCTTTACAGGTTATTGGAAAGATGTAGGAACCATTGACAGCTTATGGGAAGCAAATATGGAATTCCTTGACCCTGAAAACAGTTTGCATATTCATGATGATGAATGGCGCATTTACACGAAAAATCCAATATCCCCACCTCAATTCTTATCAGAAAAATCGGAATTGAAACATGCACTTGTGGCAGATGGGTGCTTTATTGAAGGAGCAGTCAGAAATTCACTTGTTTCCCAAAACGTTCAAATTGGTGAAGGATCGCTTGTCAAAGACAGTGTCATCATGGCAAATGCGAAAATTGGCAAAAATGTGGAGATTGACCATGCCATCGTAGGGGAATATGCCGTTTTGAGTGATGGAGCCAAACTAATTGGCAAGCAAGGAGAAATAAAAGTAGTTGGGTTTGCAGAAGAGATCGGAGGGACAGATAATGATAAGAAATAGTATTAGTACCATTATGAGTTTGACTGATCCCAGCAATAAAGATTTACATCCTATGACAAGAGTTCGTCCCGTAGCGGCTTTACCGATTGCAGCTAGATATCGGGCGATTGATGTTGCTTTATCAAATGTTAGCCACGCTGGAATCAAGTCAGTAGCTATGTTTATTGGTGGGAGTGGTCGTTCCATTTATGACCATATTCGTAGCGGATCTGCTTGGGACTTAGAGTCACGCTTAAGTGGAGGTATTTTCACGTATTCCCAAACCTATCTCAAGCAACGGATGGGTGACGAAGGCTTTGACGAAAATGACTTCTATGTCAATCATCGCGAATTCTTGAAAAAGTCTCGTACCGAATACGTACTGGTAACAGGTGGAAGAATGATTGTTAATCTCGATATTTTAGATTTACGTAACTATCACGTGGATCATGATGCAGACATGACAATCGCTTATAAAAAAGTACCCGTAGACAAGGTGAAGGGTCACCCTTATGAAAAAGTCGTGAAATTGGATCGTGACGAAGATGTTGTGGGATTTGTTTCCAGTGATGAAGCAGACTTCGTTGAAGAGACTACCAACCAATTTTTAAATATTTACTTCCTTTCCGTGAAGCAAATGCTTGAAATATTGAAACGTGCAACAAAAGAAGGCATTCATATGGATGTGGACCGGTTGTTGGCCTACTATTCACAGTTCCATCAAGTGAAAGCCTATGAGTATACGGGACCACTTATGAATCTGGATTCTATCCAAGCCTACTATGAAGCGAACATGGCATTATTGGATAAACAGAACTATGCAGATTTCTTCTTAAGTGAACACAACATTATTACCAAAGCGAAAAATGAACCGCCTACTTACTATTCCAGTTCAGCAAACGTGAAGGGTTCTCTCTTCGCTACTGGTTGCTACATCGATGGTACAATCGAAAATTCCGTTGTGTTCCGTAAAGTTACTGTTGCAAAGGATGCGGAAGTTCGTCACTCCGTATTGATGCAAGGAGCAACGATTTGCGAAGGAGCGGTGGTAGAATACTGCATCCTCGATAAAAACGTTACGGTCGAACCAGGCGTTGTGGTAAGAGGTACGAAAGACAATCCAATCATTCTGGAAAAGAATGAAACAGTTGCAACTTCGAGGTGATCACAAAGATGAAAATTCTATTTGCAGCGTCAGAAGCGGCTCCCTTTTTCAAAACAGGTGGATTAGGGGACGTGGCTCACGCCTTACCAAAAGAATTGGCTAAAAAAGGTATCGATATTCGAGTCGTGCTGCCTTATTACAGCGCGATGCCACAAAAATACCAAGACATGACGGAAGATGTTCTAAACTTTACGATAAAAGTTGGTTTGAAAGATGTGTATTGTGGAATTAAGACTCTTCAACTAGATGGTATTACTTATTATTTTATTGATAATCAAGACTATTTTTACCGTCCTTCTTTATATGGGCATTGGGATGATGGCGAGCGTTTCGGCTTCTTCTCTATGGCCATTATTGAAATGATGGAAAAGGTAGACTTCATACCGGATGTCATTCACGTAAATGACTGGCAAACGGCCATGGTACCAGTCTTGCTCGTTGATAAATATCACTGGATTGAAGCGTATCAATCCATCCGTAAAGTATTAACCATTCATAACATCCTGTTCCAAGGTATTTATAACCCAGAAATTCTTTATCATGTTTTCGGCACAGGAACGAATATTCTACGTGAAGACGGCGTGTATTACTATGGGGATGTGAACTACTTAAAAGGTGGGATTAACTTTTCCGATGTAGTTACAACGGTCAGCCCGTCGTATGCAAATGAAATTCAAACTCCTGAATTCGGGATGGGACTAGAGGGCGTTCTGCAATATAACAGTTGGAAGATCCGCGGTATCATTAATGGAATTGACTATGAAATGAATGATCCCTCTGCTGATCCACGCATACCGTATCACTATTCAAAACAAGAGAAGAGCGGGAAGGCGAAGAATAAACGAGCCTTGCAGGAAAGGGTTGGTTTACCAGTAGAAGCGGATATCCCAATCCTTGCGAGTGTCAGTCGCTTGACGAGTCAAAAAGGATTCCAGCTTATTCAAGAGAAGATGGAAGAACTAGTACATACGCGTGAGGTTCAAATTATTATTTTAGGAACCGGTGATGAGGAGTTTGAACGTTCTTTCCTTTATTTCCAAGAAAAATATCCTGATAAAGTTCGCTCGATCATTGATTTTGATATTGAGCTGGCCCAACAGATTTATGCTGGAGCAGATTTATTCTTGATGCCTTCTGCGTTTGAGCCATGTGGTTTATCGCAAATGATTTCCATGCGGTATGGAACCTTGCCGCTTGTCCATGAGACGGGTGGGTTGAAAGATACCGTTGTACCATATAACTTTGCTACGGGTGAAGGTACTGGTTTTAGTTTCAATGGATTTAACAGCTATAACTTGCTAGGAACCATTTATCGAGCTCTGGATGTTTATGAAAAGCAACCGAAAGCTTGGGAAATGTTAATGGATCAAGCAATGGAAGCTGATTTCAGCTGGCAACAGCCTGCTCTGGATTATATTGAAATTTATGAATCGTTGTTGTAGGGGATGAGGAAAACGGAGGTTCTCCATGATAGCCATTACGTCGAAACAATTTAAAGATGACTATGTAAAGATGTTTGAACAAGTATATGCGTACAATTATCAAGAAGGAACGAGACGAGAGCAATTTGAAGTACTTGGTTCTTTAATTAAGAAGTACTATATGAAAGATTGGAAGAAGACAATCGAGGCTTACAAGGAAAACAAAGAAAAGCAAGTCTACTATTTTTCAATGGAATTTTTGCCAGGGCGGATGCTGAAAAGTAACTTATGGAACCTTGGACTGACATCTGTAGTGGCAACTGGTCTAGCGGAACTTGGGTTAGACTTGGATGAAGTGGCGGAAGGAGAAGTGGACCCAGCCCTTGGGAACGGCGGGTTGGGGCGCCTTGCTTCTTGCTTTATGGATTCCATTGCATCCAATGGATTATCCGGCCATGGAAACGGAATCCGCTACCGATATGGTCTCTTCAAACAAAAATTTATTGACGGTTATCAGATTGAATTGCCAGAGAATTGGTTGCGAAATGGAAATGTGTGGGAAGTCCGGAAAGAAAATAAGGCAGTTATTGTCCGTTTTGGCGGCAATGTAGTGATGGAACAAGATGAAGCTGGCAATCTCTATCCGCGGTATGAACATACTCGCAACATTTTAGCTGTACCATACGATACTCCGCAAGTTGGTTTCCGAAATGGGAATATGAACAATCTACGTTTATGGTCTGCTGAGATTCCGTATGGGGAAGAGTACTTATTCCGTACAGAAGAAGAGCGAGATGAAGTGAAGCAGATTACAGAAGTTTTGTATCCAGATGATTCTAACTATGAAGGACGCCGATTACGGATTAAACAAGAATATTTCTTTTCTTCAGCAGGTGTACAAAGTATTATTCGTTACTTTAAGACACTAGAGGAAGATTGGAGCTTATTCCCAGATAAGATTGCCATTCACATTAATGATACGCATCCTGCTCTCGTTGTACCTGAACTAATGCGAATTCTCCTTGATGAGGAAGGGTTATCGTGGGAGCAAGCGTGGGAAATCACGAAGAAAACCATCAGCTATACCAACCATACCATTCTTCAAGAAGCGATGGAGCGGTGGAATATAGAGATGATTCAAAGTCTGCTTCCGAGAATTTATCAAATCATCGAAGAAATCAATCGTCGTCATATTGAGAAGAAAATTCCTTTGTATGGCGAAGAACTAACGTATCGAACCGCTATTCTTCAAGACGGACAGGTTCACATGGCTAACCTTGCTATTATTGGCAGCCATAGTGTGAATGGTGTAGCCCGTCTGCATACAGACATTTTAATGGAACAAACCTTGCGAGATTTCTATATTATGTATCCGAATAAATTTAATAACAAAACCAATGGGATTACTCATCGTCGCTGGATTCACATTGCGAATCCGGGACTTACCCGATTGCTGGATGATGTGATTGGCGAAGAGTGGAAGAGTAATCCAGATGAATTGAAATTATTAAAGGCGTTTGCCAATGACAAAGAGATCTTAAAACGGATTGAAGAGGTAAAACTTGCTAATAAGAAACGGTTTGCGGCCTATGTAAAAGAAGAAAAAGGCATTGAAATTGATCCAACGGCTATTTTCGATGTGCAGATCAAGCGACTCCATGCCTACAAACGACAATTATTAAATGTCTTACATATTTTGGACCGCTACAATCAGCTGAAAGATCAACCGGATATGACCATGCCAAAACGTGTCTTTATTTTTGGGGCGAAGGCAGCTCCAAGCTATCACTACGCCAAGCAGATTATTAAGTTAATCAATGCAGTAGCAGAGCTAGTGAATAATGACCAAGAGATGAAGGATCAGATTAAAGTTGTATTTGTCGAGAACTATGGAGTTTCTTTAGCTGAATTAATTATTCCTGCGGCTGATGTAAGTGAGCAGATTTCTCTCGCCGGTAAAGAAGCCTCTGGGACAAGTAACATGAAGTTAATGGCAAATGGCGCCTTAACGATGGCTACGATGGACGGGGCGAACATTGAGATACATGAAGCAGTGGGTAATGAGAATATGTATGTCTTTGGTTTAAGTAATGAAGAAGTTCAAAGCTACTACGAAAACCATACCTACCATTCACGCAACCTTTATGAAGGGAATCCTCGTTTGAAACGAGTTCTCAATATGCTGATAGATGGTTCCATTCCAGGTCTCCACGATGAAGGTCAAGATATTTTTGATAGCTTAATAAAATTTAATGACGAGTATTTCTTATTAAAAGACTTCGATAGTTATCTTCAAGCACAGCGTCATGTAGATCAAGATTATCTAGACCGTGAGAAATGGAATAAGATGGCACTTATGAATATTGCTCAATCAGGTCGCTTTTCGGCTGACTATACAATCCAGCGCTACGCAGAAGAAATTTGGCTTCTACACCCAAGGGTCGCTGAAGCGAAATCTTAACGAATATAAAAAGAGTGTCAAAACGCTTCTGTTTTCGCGTTTTGACACTCTTTTACTTTTCTTTTTTAGAGAATAAATAGTTTTTTCTTCTGCTTCATCAAATAGTTCCAGTGTATTGGCATCCACTTGTCTGATAGTAATTCCATAGCCGTATCGATCTTGGAGAAATAATTCCTGTTCATTGCTCTTAATTAATGTTAGATCTAGATTTTTCCCATTCATCGTTAACTTGGGTTCGTTATGGATGTGGAGTAAGAAAGATTGGTCTTGCGTCAGCCAATTGCCGGTCAGATTGTTCAAGGAAAGTTGTCTTTGATGTTTCTTTTTCTTTAATAACCCACTCTTCATTAAGACAGGCGTCACACCAATCACGACAGAACAGGCTAGCAAGACTTGTTTTTGTATTTTCTTTAAGTTCACCATTTATACACCCTTTACCGTTCATTACTTTATAAGTATATTCCTTTTTTAATGAAATGCTATGGTTGTTATGCTACAAAATGATTACAAATGTGCGTCTTAATTTTTCATTGCGGTTCCTGCTGTGATTTGGTATCCTATCAGTACGCGCATGAGAATTAGATTAGAGAAATGTAGGGGTCAAGCGATGAAAGTAATTAAATTTGGAGGAAGCTCATTAGCCAATGCACAACAGCTTCAAAAAGTTTTAGCAATCGTACAGGCGGATGCGGAAAGAAAGATTGTAGTCGTTTCTGCACCTGGGAAGCGTGATGCAAGGGACAAAAAGGTAACGGATTTGCTAATTGAGTTTGCCAAACTCGTTGCAGAAGAAGCTCCTTATGAATCTGTTTACCAAACCATCTTAGAGCGATATCGAGAAATTGTTATCGAGTTACATTTGGCAGAAAGCATTATGCAAACAATCGAGAAACATTTCGAGAAATTATTACGTACTTCTTTTTATTCAGAATCATTACGGGAAGATGCATTTAAAGCGAGTGGGGAAGATTGTCACGCAAAATTAATCGCAGCTTATTTTGCTGAATCTGGATTAAATGCCCGCTATATGAATCCCAAAGACGCGGGTATCTTTGTAACCAGCACTCCGGGAAATGCACAAATTCTGCCTGAATCGTATAACTTCTTAGCCCAGCTTCGCAGCACAGAAGAGGTATTGGTTATTCCAGGATTCTTCGGCTATAACGAGAAGGATGAAATTATTACTTTCTCAAGAGGCGGTTCAGATATTACGGGTGCGATTGTAGCCAATGGAGTCCAGGCAGATGTATATGAAAACTTCACGGATGTGGACGCCATTTACGTTGCAAACCCGAATCACGTAGAGGAACCGAAGAAAATTCATCAGTTAACCTATTCAGAAATGCGAGAATTATCTTATTCAGGATTTTCTGTTTTTCATGATGAAGCATTACTGCCAGCATTTTCTTCTGGAATTCCTGTGCATGTGAAAAATACCAATAATCCCAATGGGCAAGGAACTATGATTACCCGTTCGCGGCCAAGAACAGATCACATTTTATCTGGGATTGCTAGTTCGAGTGGTTTTATTAGTATTCATATTAGTAAGTATTTAATGAACCGGGAAATCGGCTTTATTCGCCGAGCCGCAGAGATTTTTGAAGATTTAGGCTTGTTACTGGAGCATTTGCCATCTGGAATTGACGAAATGACCATTATTTTACGAAGAGACCAGTTAACACCTGGTAAACAAGCTGCACTCTTGTATCGTTTGAAGAATGAACTTCAAGCAGATGATGTTCACATCGAAGCGAATATTTGTTTACTCATGTTAGTGGGGGAAGGCATGGTGCAATCGGTCGGAACTACGGCCCGAGCTGCTCAAGCATTGGCAGACGCAGGGATTAACTTGTTGATGATTAACCAGGGATCTTCTGAAATCAGTATTATGTTTGGCATTGACGAAAAATATGAAGCAAAAGCTGTGCAGGCCATTTATGGCGCTTTCTTTTGATAAAGAAGCTCACTTGATATATAAAGCTAATTTATGTATCAAGTGGCTTCTTTTTTATGCCCAAGAGGAGTCTTAAGCCATTGAGAATGACTAAAATCGTGCTTCCTTCGTGCCCGATAACGCCAAGAGGGAGATTGATGTACTGGAATAAATTTGCTCCAATTAAGAAGAGGATGACTATTAAAGAAAACAGGATATTCTGCAAGGTAATTCTCCGCAACTTATTTGATAGTTCGTACGTGTAAGCTAGATAATGTAACTCATCTTTCATCAAGACGACATCTGCTGTTTGCATGGCAATGTCTGTACCGCCGCCCATCGCAATACCGACATCAGAATGAGCCAAAGCCGGTGCATCGTTAATTCCATCTCCTACCATGGAGACCATTTGATACGTTTGCTGTAATTCTTTTAAGATGTGGGTTTTTTCTTCCGGCAAGCAGTTCGCACGATATTCATTAAGCCCTAGTTCTTTTGCAATGGTTGCTGCAGTAGCTTCATGATCGCCGGTAATCATGATGGTATGAATGTTATTTTCTTTTAAGAAGGCAATGGTTGCTTTCGCATCGGTCTTCGGAGTGTCGAGTAGAGCGAAGGTAGCGACCACTTCATCGTCTTTGGAAAGATAGATCACTGTTTTCCCATCTTCTTGTAAATGACTTGCTTCGTCCACCAGTTCGTTTCGTTGAGCGGGAGAAGTTAGAATAAATGGTTCTTTTCCTATTTTCCACTGGCTATTTTGATAGGTTCCCGTCAAACCGAAGCCCGTCAAGTCTTCTCGGTCCTCCAACGTGATGGAAGAATATTCTTGTTCTCTTAAAAATGCAAGAAGAGCGGAAGCGATTGGATGAGTAGAATCATGCTCTAAAGACTCCACGATTGCAAATATTATTGAAGGATCCGTTTCTGGCTTCCGATTAAAATTTGTTACTCTAGGTTTTCCTTCAGTTAGGGTGCCGGTTTTGTCGAAGGCCATACAATCGATGCGACCAAAGTTCTCAATTGCAATACCGCCCTTGAATAAAATTCCTTGCTTTGCTGCATGGCTGATTGCAGAAAGGGTAGCAGGTGTGGCAGAAGCCACTAAGGCGCAGGGGGAGGCAACCGTGAGTAAAACCATGCCGCGATAAAATGATTCATTCCACGTCCAGTCGAGGCCCCAGTAAAAGACAGCAATCATTAATGGGACCATTACAAGAACCACTTTTACATACGTGTTCTCTAATCGATTGATCAAGCTCGCAGTATGAGAAGGAGTGTTTTGAGCGGTTTGCACGAGTCGAATGATGTTTGCAAACAGGGTATCCTTGCTTCGTTTGGTTACTTCCATCTGAATCGCTTCCTGTAGATTGATCGTACTGGCATAGAGATCGTCTGTTGCTTTCTTTTCCTTCGGTATCGATTCACCGGTAATCGCAGATTCATCCAACAAGGCACGACTACCTAGTAGAATGCCGTCCGTTGGCACACTTTCTCCTTTTGGAACCAAAACTCGATCGCCTATTTGCAGCTCCTCGATGGAAACTTCTTCCAATTGATTCGAAGACAAGTAGCGTTTTGCTGTTGTAGGAACAACTTTCATCAGAGCGGTGATGGCTTCGGTACTCTTATTGGTGGCATATTCTTCCAGAGACCCGGACAGGGAGAAGATAAAAATCAAGAGTGCTCCTTCCAACCAGTAGCCAATCAGTGAAGCACCAATGGCAGCGAGAACCATTAAGATATCCACATTCAGCCGTTTGTTTTTCCAGGTATCTCTGATTCCTTCTGTTGCTTGATGGAAGCCACCGATGATAAAAGAAAGAACAAATACAGCAGCAGAGAGTGTCTCCATACCTTGATAATTTAAGAGAATCCCGAGGAGGATCAATGCGCCGCTAACGAGGGTTGCTACCATCGGTTTATTAGATTTCCATAACTTTTTCATGATGTACACCTCTTTCTACTTACACAGTAGCATGTTTTCGTAACAAATTTCACCAAATAGTGCTAATTGTGAATGACTATCATTCTCAGTTATCATATTTTATTCAAACATTTTTCCTATAGCGCTTCGATAGGAAAAATGTTTCATCTATGTTATATTAAGAGTAAGATGAAGGCTATAAAAAGACAAAGGTGGCGTGAACCATGTTTAACTTTTTCAAGAAAAACAAAAAAGAAGAGTCAACACCAATAGAGAAGAAAAATTTGTATGCACCTTGTAACGGAAGAGTTGTGCCAGTAACAGAAGTAGCAGATCCAGTATTTTCCCAAAAAATGATGGGTGACGGCTATGCAGTTATTCCAGAAGATGGAGCAATCTATTCACCTGTAGAAGGTAAAATTCTAAGTGTGTTCCCAACGAAACATGCAATTGGTATTCAGATGGAAGATGGATTGGAAATTTTAATCCACATGGGATTAGACACAGTAGAGATGAATGGGAAACCATTTGAAACTCACGTTGCAGAAGGCGATACAGTTACAGCAGATACAAAGGTTGCTACTTGTGACTTGGCTGCTCTAGCAGAAGCAGGAAAAGATAACGCAATGGTGGTTGTCATTACAAACATGGATAAAGTAAAAGAATATGAGTTGACTGCTGAAGGAACTGTTTCGGCGAGACAAGTAGTCGGTACGGTATTACATAAATAATTGCGAAATAAAAACGAGACCGGAACATATAGATGTTCCAGTCTCGTTTTTTTTCTCTCTACTATTTATTTCTGTCACACACTCAATATAATACACATACACATTCTGGTGCATGTACATCTTTTTGAACAAGGGTCAACTTGCCTGTAAGATCGTCACGTTCAAACAAAGTTAAGTTGTCGGAGTCTTGATGGCCAACAATCAAATATCGCTCTCCCGGTGCGAAATTGAAGTCACGTGGCGTATTGCCTTCAGTCGGCACATACTCTACGAGTGACAAGCGGTCATCTAGATCGGATACTTCGTATACCACAATCGAATCATGTCCCCGATTGGACGCATATACGTATTTTCCGTCTTTCGTTATACGAATGGCCGCGCCGCCGTTGAAAGACGTATGTGATTCTGGAATCATGGAAATCCGGTCTTGGTAAGTCAAACTGCCATCTTCTTTGTTGTAAGAGAGCACTTCCACTTCACTGCTAAGTTCTCCTAACAAATAAACCGTTGTTCCGTTTGGATGGAATACAAGGTGACGTGGTCCCGTACCCGGTTTAGCTTTGTAGCGGGAAGATTCCGTTAGTTTCCCATCTTCTGAAACGGTATAGCTGTAGACCTCATCCGTTCCTAAGTCACAAACCATTAGGTACTTCCGATCAGGCGAATATTCTGTATAGTGGACGTGAGGGGCATCTTGGTTTTCATGCGTGCTGCTTCCTTCATGCTGGACACGGTCTGCAAGCGTAATCGAACCATCTGACTGTTCCTTATAAACGGAAACATACCCTTTATGGTAGCTAGCGGTGAACAGGAGACCATTTGCTTCGTCTAAGGAAATGTAGCAAGGCGGTACTGCTTCTGAAGAATTAGAAGCTTTTTTCGTGTATGTTCCATCTGTTTCCTTCGTAAATGATGTGATGCCAGCACCTTCATCTTCCTTAGAAATGGTATACATGGTTTCCTTGTCACTTGAAAAAGTCAAATAAGTAGGGGATTCTACTTCCGCAATCAGGCGGTAATCTTTTAACTCCTTTTTTTCAGCGTCCAACGTTATTTGATGCACACCTTTACTTTCGCGTTTCGTATAAGAGCCTAAATACAATGTGTATTCCATCTGTGACATCCTCCTTTTGTAGTGGTTACTCTACTTAGTAGTATAGCAAACTTTTATGAAAAAACTTTCGAAAACCATTTCTCGATTCTTTATAAAAATTAAAAACAGCAAAACGTTTTTTAAGGGCAGAGTATGCTAAAATGAAGATAATTATTGGGTAAAGGAGTTTACATATGAAAAGTAAAATCATCCGTATTGGAAAGGACGCCGTCAACGAGAAAGAGCCAATTTTGATCCTTTTTGGAGATCGTGCAACCGCCGCAATTGAGAATGTTTCAGTTATACAAACGTTTACTGAAACTGCGGAAGATTTTCAGTTAGTAAAAGGAGACATTATTCGTATCGGCGATCAAGACTTTACAATCGAACATGTTGGAAACAACGTTCAAGCCAACTTGAATACCATTGGTCATATTACAATTGTATTTAGTGAATTTAATGAGAATCACTTTTTAGAAACAAGCGTTTATGCTTCTCCTCACCATCTTCCACGACTAGAAGTTGGAATGGAAATCCAATACCAATCGAATCGTGTGCAGAAAGGGTAGTGAACTCTTATGGAAAAAAGCCCGAGAAGAATGCGTTCTTCTGTTTATCGACTTTCCTGGTTTGAGAAATGGATTCTTAATAACAAATTTGTCACTTCGTTGATTATTATCTTGTTGATTTTGCTTATTATTTTGATTTTTTCACAGATTTCTCACGTATTCAAACCAATAGGCAGCTTCTTCAGTATTCTAGGGTTTCCATTAATTTTAAGTGGAATTCTCTACTATCTGATGAATCCAGTTGTAAAATGGTTGGAGTCGAGAGGATTCAAGCGTACGTGGTCCATCTGGCTCGCTTTCTTAGTCCTATTTCTCTTAATTATTTGGGGCTTTGCTATTTTAATTCCGGTAATTCGAGAACAAACGCTAGGTATTATTGAAGACATTCCGCAATACTGGGTGACGCTGGATAAGATGTTTGTTGATTTATTTGAATACGAATGGTTCTCTGATCTTCAACAACAGTTTTCTGAAATCAACAGTAACATTATTGAATATGTCACCAATTGGGCAAATAATTTACTTTCGAATACCGTTTCCGGCCTTACAAATGTAGTAGGCGCATTGACGAATATTTTTGTTGGCATTATTACCATGCCCATTATTCTGTATTATTTGCTGAAAGAGGGAGAAAAGCTACCCGCTAACATCTTGCTGTTTCTACCGAATAAACATCGTGAGTCTGTTTATATGCTGTTAAGCAAAGTTAATTCGCAAATAAGCCAATATGTTCGCGGACAAATTATTGTCGCTTTTTTCGTCGGTTTAATGTTTGTCATTGGGTATTCCGTTATTGGCTTGAACTATGGCGTGGTGTTAGGTGTTCTAGCAGGATTCTTGAATATCATTCCGTATCTGGGGTCCTTCATGGCAATGGTTCCAGCGGTTATAGTAGCTCTTGTTCACTCACCGCTGATGTTGGTGCAAGTGCTCATTGTCTTTAGTATTGAACAGTTTATTGAAGGAAGAGTAATTTCTCCGCAAATTTTAGGAAGCAACCTTTCCATCCACCCGGTCACCATCATCACCGTTTTATTGACGGCAGGGAAGTTGTTTGGTCTAGTTGGATTTGTATTAGGAATTCCTGGCTATGCAGTACTAAAAGTTGTGTTCATGCATGTTTTTGAGTGGTACAAAAACTACTCTGGTCTTTATGAAGAGGATGACTTCACCTTTCATGACGAGCCAATTTTAATTGATTCCCATGAAGAAATGGAAGAAGAAACGAAATAAGAATTCAGAGGCGAGGGACTTTCTCGCCTCTTTTTTGTATACCAGAAGTTTAAAATTGACGAAGGTGACAGGTTGTCATATAATATAGAGGTGTCAAAAATGCAGACCATGGAATAGGAAAGAGGTGAACTCATGCCGAAGCAAACTTTTTTTAATTTACCGACTGAAAAGAAAGAACGATTGCTCCAAGCTGCTTATCAAGAATTTTCGAGTGTGTCGTTGGAAGAGGCTTCTATTAATTCCATCATCCATCATTCTGAAATTTCAAGAGGCAGCTTTTATCAATATTTTGAAGATAAGGAGGATCTGTACTTCTATTGTCTGTACTTGTTAAAAGAAGGTCTGAAAGAAGAAGTAGAGCAGTGTTTTGTCCAAGAAAATGGGAATCTCGTTGTTGGACTCGAGAAGGCTTTTTTTGTCCTCTATGAGCACTACATGAAAGGCGAAAACACGGCGTTCTACCATCAATTCTTTGTAGATATGTCCTATCGTAAAAGTAACCATATGATTGACAAAGATGCAACGCACGAAGATCAAAATCACCATAGTATTGTATTGGAAAAATTAGCAAAATTAATTAATCAAGAAAACTTGGTATTTGAATCTCAAGAAGAATTGATTCAGTTTTTACAATACATTTTTCAGATGATACATTGGACGATTTCGAAAGTGTGTTTGCAGAATTTGACAGAAGAAAATGCTTATGGAATTGTGAAACAAAGACTTTCCTGGATGGCAAATGGCATTATAAAAAAAGAACAAAAATAAAGGAGGCTACCTCTCTATGATAGAATTAGGGAAGCGTATATCATGGAAAGCCGTACTGGGTTCCATTATATTTATCATTATCCAAGTCTTCGCAGAATTGAATCTGCCGAATATGACTTCCAATATTATTAACAACGGGGTGGCCACAGGGAATATTAATTACATCTGGCGCACCGGAATCATCATGATTTTATTAACAATCGTTACGGTTTTAGCGGCCATTTGTGGCGTATATATTTCTGCACGGGAAGCACAACGTGTAGGGAAGCAAATAAGAGGGGATATTTATCATAAAGTTATGTCCCTTTCAAAAGACAAAGTCAATCAAATCGGATCTGCGTCCTTGATCACGCGTTCAACGAACGATGTGGAGCAAGTGCAATTAGTTCTCATGATGTTCTTGCGCATGATGATGTTTGCTCCGATTATGGGAATTGGTGCAGCAGTCTTGTCCTACTCCCAAAGTCCAGATTTGGCACGGGTATTCTTTGTTTCCGTTCCCGTTTTGATTACCTTGTTGGCTCTTATTATGGGTTCAGCAGTACCGTTATTTAAGAAAATTCAACAAAAAACCGACCGATTAAACTTGATTTTTCGGGAAGGGCTAACAGGGGTTCGGGTAATTCGTGCTTTTAATAAAAGTGAATACGAAGAAGCTCGTTTTGCTGAAGCCAATAAAGACTTTATGGCTAATAACGTAAAAGCCATGTCCATCATTAGTTTCCTAATGCCAGTCATGACTCTCGTTTTAAGTGGAACAAACATCGCCATCATTTTAATCGGTGGAGATTACATTGCATTAGGAGATATGCCCGTTGGAAACTTGGTAGCGTTCATTAACTATTCAGCTATGTTGTTATTTAGCTTTATGATGACATCGATGATTCTTACGATGATTCCTCGTGCTCAAGTTTCCGCTGCTCGTATTAACGAAGTATTGCGGATGGAAAGTACCATCCAAGACGGAACAGAGCAGATTGAAACCATTCCTGGTGAGAGAAAAGAATTACGTTTCGACAACGTAACGTATCAGTTCCCTCATGCAGAACGACCTGTCGTGCAAAATATTGATTTTGAAATAAAAGCAGGACAAACGTTGGCAATTATCGGTGGAACAGGTTCAGGTAAATCAACCGTTTCAAATTTAATTATGCGTTTCTACGATGCAACAGAGGGGAAAATAACCTTGAATGGAAAAGACTTGCGTCTGCTTTCCCAACATGATGTCCATAACCAAGTTGGCTATGTTCCTCAAAAGGCAAATCTGTTTTCTGGTACTATTCGCAGCAACATGCATTTCGGTAAAGGAGATGCAACGGATGAAGAAATCTGGAAAGCATTAGAGATTGCCCAAGCTAAAGACTTCGTGGAAGGATTAGAACTTGGACTCGACTCACCAGTTGAACAAGGTGGAACCAACTTCTCTGGAGGACAGCGTCAACGTCTATGTATCGCTCGAGCCATCGTGAAGCAACCGGATATTTATGTCTTCGATGATTCTTTCTCAGCATTAGACTTCAAGACAGATGCTTCCTTGCGCCGTGCTTTACGTTCAGAAATTACCGATTCAATCGTTGTAATCGTAGCCCAACGAATCAGTACTGTTAAGGATGCTGATTTGATTCTTGTGCTTGATAACGGTCAATTGGTTGGAAAAGGAAAACATGAAGAGTTACTCGAGAGCAGTGAAACATACTCTGAAATTATGAAATCGCAATTTAAGGAAGGTGAAGGAAAATGAGGAATGCACCTCGCCAAGTTGCCAAACCAAAAAACTTTTGGAAGACACTAAGACGGTTGTTCCGTTATATGTCTTTGAAAAAATGGCTTCTCTTATTGTCCTTCCTGTTATCAGCAACTGCAACCATTTTGCAGATCTTTACGCCACGGGTATTAGGTAGAGCAACTACAACAATTTTTAACGGTGTAACCCAAGGGATGCAAACCGGGGCAGACGGCGTGAGCCGCTTTCCCATAGACTTCGAAACCATTCGAAACATCTTAACCTTGGTCGCTATTTTATACATTAGTAATGCCGTATTAAGTTATATCGCCCAATTCACACTGGTTCGTATTGTTCAAAAAACAGTCTATGATCTACGCCAAGACTTCAAAGCGAAGATGACTCGTGTGCCGATCAGTTATTACGATACGAATAGTAACGGGGACATTATGAGTAGAGCAATCAATGACGTAGATAATGTAGCCCGTCAATTGGTTCAAACCGTAAACCAGACCATTATGAGTGTCGTTCAGTTCTTCGGGATTTTAATCATGATGCTGACCATCAGTTGGAAGCTGAGTATCATTGCCTTCCTGACGGTTCCAGTCAGTGCCTTCATTATCGCCAAGGTTGCACCTCTTTCGCAACGCTACTTCTCCCAACAACAAAAAGAACTTGGGAAGTTAAACGGACATATTGAAGAAACGTATGCAGGGCATACTGAAATTACCAGCTTCAATCAAGAAGAAAACGTAGTAGCCGAATTCGGTGAACAAAATGAAGTACTGTTCGGTGTTGCATGGAAAGCACAATTTATTTCTGGGATTCTGATGCCAATTATGAACATGGTAAAGAATTTTGGCTATGTATTCGTGGCTATCTTTGGTGGGATAGAAGTTGCGCGAGGAATGTTGCCATTAGGTGACGTTCAAGCGTTTCTAACTTATACCAACCAGTTCTCAGAACCAATGAAACAATTAACCAATATCTTAAATACGATTCAATCCATCATCGCTTCTACAGAACGTATTTTTGAAGTATTGGATGAAGACGAAATGGAAGATCTCTCAACCAACCAACCGCGTATGGAAACCGAGAATAAAGTTATTTTCGATCATGTGCGTTTTGGTTATGGAAACAATCCAGACTTGATGACAGACTTTAACCTGGATGTGAAGCCAGGAGAAATGATTGCCATTGTCGGACCGACTGGTGCGGGTAAGTCTACTTTGATTAACTTACTGGAGCGTTTCTATGACGTTCGAGGTGGAAGTATCAAACTTGATGGCATGGATGTACGGGACATTGATCGAGAAGAGTTGCATAAGCGCTTTGCAATGGTTCTTCAGGATACATGGCTCTTCAACGGTACCATATTTGATAATATTAAATACGGTGCACACGAAGAAGTATCTGACGAACAGGTATATCAAGCGGCGCGTACGGCTCATGCGGATGAGTTTATCCGGACATTACCAGAAGGTTATCAAACCATCTTGAACGAAGATGCAAGCAACATCTCGCAAGGCCAACGTCAACTCTTGACAATTGCACGTGCCTTTATAACCGATCCAGAAATTCTGATTCTCGATGAAGCTACATCCAGTGTCGATACTCGGACAGAAATTCTTATTCAACGAGCGATGAATAAATTGTTGACCGGCAGAACGAGTTTTGTAGTGGCGCATCGCCTTTCTACCATTCGTGACGCAGACAAAATTATTGTGATGAATCATGGGGACATCGTAGAGACTGGAAGCCATGATGAATTGATGGAACAAAACGGATTTTATGCTGATTTATATAACAGTCAGTTTGCAGTTGAAGAAGTATCTTAATGAAAAGAAAGTGCTCCAAAAGGCGTTAAGCTCCGAATCTTCTAACGCATACCATATCCGTAAGCAGCTAAAGCTGCAACGGTTATGGCAACTGGAACGAATAAGCGCAGGATGGTCGTAGACCATCTGAGCATTATTTCGGAAGCACTGTGGGCTGACGCCCAAGTGTATCATGCTTGTAAGCTGCTAAAGCAGCAACAATCATGACAAAGTGACGTCGGAGCTGCCTTTTGGAGCACGTTTACGTGGCAGACATTCGTATGGAGGGAGGAGGCTGGGACAAAAGTCCCAGCCTCCTTTTTTCGTATAAATATCTTTCTCTTATAAAAGAAAGGTGTTATACTTGTTATATAACAAGTAGCGAGAGGGGGGAGAACGATGCTGATTGAAATTGAAGCAAGTAGTCCAGTGCCTATTTATACACAGTTGATCAATCAAATAAAGAAGGCAATTGTAAAAGGAGAATTAAAAAGAGGAGAGATGCTTCCGAGTGTTCGCGTGTTGGCTGGAGATTTAGGTGTGAACATGCATACCATTAACAAAGCCTATAATCTAATGGTTGACGAAGGTATTTTATTAAAAAGTCAACGTGGCTATCTCGTTACTGAATCCAAACAACGTCCGGAAGAAGTAGAAGAACAATTGAAAGAGAAAATTGAAGAACTATTGATAGAAGTATATCTACATGAAGTTTCCTCAGAACACATCAAAGAATGGATGCAGGATACTGCAAGCCAATTAGAGAAGGAGTGGTAAGAGATGTGGTTTTTTGTCGGATTTATGTTTTTAATTTTTATTCTCATGGGGATTACAATAGGGATCACGCCATTTTACAGTCGTCAAGCTACTCCATTTGGGGTATCCGTACCTAAGAAGTATCCTTTCGTGGAACGATACAAGAAACGTTATGCCGTTTGGAACATTGCTTTTACCTGAATAATTCATAGTTTTTCTAAAATGCTCTCTAAGCGTTGTTCCAACACTGTTTTTTGTTTAGTTATCCGACAC
>NZ_JARBEA010000028.1 GCF_028863945.1 Jeotgalibaca caeni
AACGGAAAAATTCATTTGTCTCTTTGTGTTTTTCACAAAAGGGCCAAAGGCCCATCAACACTTAATATTCTAGAGCCGTATTTGTACAGCAGGGATCTTTTTTACATAAACCAAGTAAACAAGGTGATCGCTCCTACCCCAGCAAGGATGGAGTAAATCATGTTCTTCGTTTTATAAGCCACGAACAGTGTGAGAATGGAAGGAATCAATTTAAGGTTACTCCCGATATCAAAACTAAGTTGGTCCTCCCAATAAAAGATGTCCGTTGCAAGTAACGAAGCGAAAATTGCAATGGGCAGGTAGGCCATCCAACGCTGGAACCATTCTGGCAAAGTGGCATTTTTTAATACGAGAATAGGCAGTAGTCGTGGTACATATGTGACGACAGCCGACAGAAGGATTAACAAAATGATACTACGACTCATGTACCGCTTCCTCCTCTCGATTTTTCTTCATTTCTAAACCTAACCCCACCAGCGAGGCAAGGACGGAAGCGAGCAAAACACTGACACCATTTTGGAAGAACATCTTGAAGAAGATCGCTGCGCTTCCTGCTACGAGGGCTGTCCATAAAAAGATCCGGTTTTCCATCTGCAAAACAAATAAGTACAAAAACATAGCGGTCAACAAATAATTCATAATGACAATGGAAATGGTAATGTTACTGCCAATAAATGCGCCAACAAACGTACTCATCGCCCACGTTGCATAAGCAAATACGCCCGCAGCTAACGCTTGATTAGAAGTCCAACCTGGATCCATTTTATATTGAATGGTATTAATCGCAAACGATTCATCAGTAATCAATTGCGAAAAAAACATATTGAATCGAGTCGAACGCTCCCTTACTTTATGAGCCAACGAAGAACTCATCAAAACATGCCGTAAGTTAATAAAGAAAACCATCACGACCATTTGCACAATCCCTGCTCCACTCATCGTCATCGATGCAATCATAAATTGGGACGCTCCACCATATACGAACAGACTCATCAATAGTGCTGACCAATGATTGAAACCAGCTTGTTGCAGCAACACACCGCATGCGAGTCCGATTGGAAGATAACTGATACATACCGGCAAGATGGTCTTGAAGCCAGCTTGCCAATCTTCTCTTTTCACAGCACCCCTCCTCATTTTATTTTAATATTTATTCTATCACAGAAATAAAAAGAAGGAAGAACTTTCTGAAATTTGCATAATTATTGGGATAAAGTAAAATGAAAGGAAGAGAAGACAGGAGTGAGTTAGCATGTATGATTTAGATATTCTAGAAATTACACTCCGTCTGCTGATTGCAGTCGGGATTGGGGCAACGATTGGTTTCGAACGGGAGAGCACACATCAGTCTGCGGGCTTGCGTACCAATATTATCGTCTGTGTCGCTTCTTGTGTCCTAACCATTATTCAGATTGAAGTTTCTTATGCGGTTATTCGTATGGGATTAAGTAATCCTGATCTTCAGTCTATGCTCAGTACAGATTTCGCCCGGATTACCGCTCAAATTGTTAGTGGGATTGGGTTCCTAGGTGCAGGTGCAATTCTTACTACCAAGATGGACACAGTCTCAGGGCTCACAACTGCCGCTACCATTTGGGGAGTCGCTGGCCTTGGGATTGCTGTAGGGATGGGCTATTACTACCTCTCTATTATCAGCTGTCTCATTATCCTCATTGTATTATTCGTCATGAAGCGACTCATTCGTACGGGTGAGATATTTTTACTGGAGATTAAGTTAACAGACCGAGATGCCATTGCAAAATTCAATGATTTATTTAAGCTCCATAAGATGAAAACAACAGATGAGGACTTTCGTATGGAACGTACAGCAGACGGTGTTATCTTTCATATTATGTATACCGTATATGTCCCAAAAACGTTAAACCACAATGACTTGATTGACGAGTTCCTAGCAATCACTGATTCAATATCGGAAATTTCCTTCCGTGACTAACCTTTTTGCGAAAGTGGGTAGTTCAGCTAAAAAATTTTGCTGAGCTACCCATTTTGAGCCAAATGTGAGAAGCTCAGGATTTATTTTCCATCTACCCATTTAGCGAAAAAGAGAGACAAAACGTTGAACGTTTTGTCTCTCTTTGCTCTATTCTGTTATGGTTTGATGAATTAGTGTAGGTTTTATTTGTTCAGCACCAATTGTATAGGCTTCTAGAACCATTTTTTCAGCTTCGTTGAAGGTTGACTGGTTGGCATAAAGAGTGACAAGGGATTCCCCTTTTTTAACTGTTTCACCAACTTTTTTATTAATCATTAAGCCTGCAGCTAGATCAATCTCAGACTCTTTCGTTGCTCGTCCGGCACCGAGAAGCATTGCTGCTACACCGATGTGATCCGCTACAATGTTCATGACATAGCCGTCTGCTTCAGCGACTACTTCATGAGTGTAAGCAGCTTGCGGCATTAATGTATAATAATCAGCAACATGTGGATCTCCACCTTGAGCAGCTACAAATTGCTTGAACTTCTCTAGCGCCTCTCCATTTGCTAGTTTTTCTTTCAGCAGTGCTTTCGCAGAATCCAGATCCTCTGCTTTACCGCCTAAGTAAACCATTTGGGAGCCTAATTCCAAACACAGCTCTTCTAAATCACTTGGGCCATTCCCTTTTAATGTTTCAATTGCTTCTTGAACTTCTAGCGCATTTCCGACTGCACGACCGAGTGGTTGGCTCATATCGGATATGATTGCCATCGTTTGGCAACCTGCTAAGTTTCCAATTTTTACCATTGCATGAGCCAATTCTTCAGCAGCTTCCGCTGTCTTCATAAATGCTCCGGCTCCTACTTTTACATCCAGTACAATCGCATCTGCACCGGAAGCAAGCTTCTTACTCATAATGGAGCTGGCAATTAGCGGTAAAGAATCGACCGTTCCCGTAACGTCTCTCAACGCATATAATTTTTTATCAGCTGGAGTGATGTCTGTTGTTTGTCCTACCACAGCGACTTTATTTTGATTCACTAACTCGATGAATCGTTCTTCCGAAATCTCCACTTGGAATCCAGGAATCGACTCTAACTTATCAATTGTACCACCGGTGTGGCCAAGTCCTCGTCCACTCATTTTGGCTACTGGAACCCCCGTACTTGCTACGAGCGGTGCTAAAATAAGGGTAGTCGTGTCGCCAACGCCTCCTGTTGAGTGTTTGTCTACCTTTACTCCTTCAATTGCTGAAAGGTCAATCTGGTCGCCAGATTCAGCAATTGCCATCGTCAGCTCCATCCGCTCTTGGTCTGACATATCCTTAAAATAAATCGCCATTGCAAAGGCACTGACTTGATAATCAGGAATCTTTCCTGCCGTGTATCCTTCAACAACAAATCGAATTTCCTCTTTTGAAAGTTCTTTTCCTTGTTGTTTTTTTACAATCAGGTCTACCATTCTCATCTTGCACCCATCCCTTATGTTTTATCGATTCGCTTCTTTCGTAATCACTCCATCACTTGTACCAATCAGCACTGTATGCACACGGTTGAGGAACAACCCATGTTCCACGACTCCTACCATTTGGTCAAGCTCTGCGCCCATTGCTACCGGGTTCTCAATGACTCCTAAATGTAGGTCGATGATATAGTTACCTTCATCGGTTAAATAAAGTGTTTGGTCCTCTTGCGTACGGAATACGGGGTGATATCCCTTCTCCTCTAACCGCTTAAAGACTTGTTTTGAGCCGTACTTGACTACTTCAACAGGCAATGGGAAAGCACCTAGTTTGGTCACCATTTTGCTCTCATCCACTATCCAGATGACTCGTTCTGATGCATCGGCTACAATCTTTTCGTATAGATGTGCCCCGCCTCCGCCTTTGATACCTTGGAAATCATCACTGATTTCGTCTGCTCCGTCTACGGTGACGTCTATTCGTTCCACATCATCCACACTTTTCAAAGGAATGCCTAAACCTTCTGCTTGTTGTTGCGTACGATTGGAAGTCGTTACGCCAACAATTTGCAACCCTTCTTCCTTCATTCGGCGTCCAATTTCTTCCACAAAATAATAGGCCGTGCTGCCGGTACCCAGACCAACAATCATGCCGTCTTTAATGTATTCTGCTGCTTTGATGCCCACTGCTTGTTTTAGCTCCATCATTCACCATTTCCCTACATTTTGTTTTTTTAATTATAACATATGGAACTGATTGTAATAATGAGGATTGAATGAAAGAGAAGATACAAAAATGAGTCCCTACATAAACATTATTTATGTGGGGACTCATTCAATTATTTTCTAAACATCTTCACTTCAAGGAACAAATCATTGTAGATTCCTAATAATTCTGCTCCTAAGTTGTCATAGACTTCCATGTTTTCAATCGCTTCGTCAGATGGGTAGAACTGTTCATCTTCAGTAATTTCTGGATCCATCAGTTCAATCGCATCTTCATTCGGCGTGGAGTAACCTACGTATTCTGCATTCACAGCTGCGTTTTCTGGCTCCAGCATAAAGTTGATGAAGGCATATGCGGCATCCAAGTTCTGTGCTGTTTTAGGGATCACGATATTATCAAACCACAAGTTTGTTCCTTCTTCAGGAATCACATAATGCAAGTTTTCGTTCTCCCATAGCATTTCACTTGCTTCCCCGGAAAAAGTAACGGACATGGCTGCTTCTTCTTGAATCATATACATTTTGATTTCATCTGCCACAATTGCTTTGACGTTTGGCGTCATCTCTTTCAACTTCTCTGCTGTATTCCGCAAGACAGTTGGATCACTTTCATTTAAGGAGTAGCCCTCACTCTGAAGGCCAATCCCCATGACTTCGCGCGCTCCGTCAATCAACATCAGCTGATTGCGATAATCCTCATTCCATAAATCATTCCAGGACGTTGGCGTTTCATCGATAAATTTGTCATTATAGATGATGCCGAGCGTTCCCCAGAAGTAAGGGATGGAATAACGATTTCCTTTATCAAAACTCAAGTCCAGAAAATCATCATCGATATGTTCCAATCCTTCAATTTTAGAATGATCAAGCTCAATGAGCATTTCTTCTTCAACCATGCGGGCAATCATGTATTCAGATGGAATTGCAATATCGTAAGTCGTACCGCCCTGATTAATTTTTGTATACATTGCTTCGTTTGAATCGAATGTTTCATAGGAGACTTTGTACCCTGTTTCTTCTTCAAACTGAGTGATTAATTCAGGCTCAATGTAATCTCCCCAGTTATAAATCGTCAAGGTGTTATCACCAGTAAATCCTTGTGCACGTTCCAAGTAGTTAATGCCGAAGACTAATCCTAAACAAACAATCAGGATGGTACTAGCTGCAATAACGAGTCGTTTCATCCTTTCATCACCTCGCCCTGCTGGAAGCCGATTGCTTTCATTTCCCGGTCTTTTTTCTTCTGGCTGTAAACTTGAATGAAGTTATAACCGAGTACTAAAAGCAAGGTAAACAAGAACATGACTGTGCTGAGCGCGTTAATCTCTAGACTCACACCGCGACGGGCACGAGAATAAATTTCAACAGCTAATGTACTGAATCCATTCCCGGTTACAAAGAACGTAACGGCAAAGTCATCCAACGAGTACGTAAAGGCCATGAAATATCCACTCAAAATCCCAGGAGCGATACTTGGTAATAAAATTTTACTGATCACTTGCCATGAGTTGGCACCCAAGTCTTGGGCTGCACTAATCATGGAATCATTCATTTCGTAAAGTTTTGGCAAAACCATGATCACGACAATCGGAATGGAAAAGGCAATATGCGAAAGAAGAACAGACGCAAACCCTAATGAAAAGCCAACAATGGTAAACAAGATTAGTAAGCTGGCACCGATAATAACGTCTGGTGAAACCATCAATACATTGTTTAAGCTCAGTAAAATCTGACGATCACGAGTCTTTTTCGTGTAATAAATATAGATGGCACCAAACGTTCCGATAATGGTCGCAATCAATGCAGAGAGCAAGGCTACCAACAAGGTGTTTAAGAAAATACCGATTAGTCTGGTATCATCCATTAATGCTTGATAATGCTCAAAAGTAAATCCGGTAAACTCATTCATCGTTCCCCCTGCATTAAAAGAATAGAAAATGAGGTAGAAGATGGGCAGATACAATACAATGAAAACCAGCGCGAGGAACAGATTATTCCATTTTGTATTTTTTGCTACTTTCATGCTTTATCCCTCGCTTTCTTTTTCTTTTCTCCAGTCAGGCGCATAATCAAAACCATCGAAATAATCAAGGTTACACCGATTGTTGATCCCATTCCCCAGTTTTGCGTTACCAAGAAATGTTGCTCTACAGCTGTTCCGAGTGTAATGACGCGGTTCCCACCAATCAGGCGAGTCAACATGAACAAGGACAAGGACGGAATAAAGACTGCTTGGAACCCACTGCGGACGCCACGCATGCTTAATGGGAAAATAACTCGTCTCAATGTTTCCCATCTCGTAGCACCTAAGTCATAACTTGCCGCTTCCAATGATGGGCTGATTTCTTGAATGGAGTTGAAAATCGGTAAAATCATGAATGGTAATTCAATGTATGCCGCAACGAAAATAAAACTAAAATCAGTGAATAGAATTTGGCTTGGGCCGATTCCCATAAACGTAAGGAAGTTATTGACTGCCCCACTTTGACTGAAGATACCAATAAAGGCATAGGCTTTTAACAACAAATTAATCCATGTTGGTAAGATAATCAAAGAAAGCCAGAGTTGCTTATTTTTGGTTCTGCTTAAGATTAGTGCCGTTGGATAGCTGATTAAGAATGTTGTTACGGTGATAATAAACGCATATAAAAAGGAATTAAACGTCATCGTTAAATAATTCCCAGATGTAAAATAGCTGGCATAATTTCCTAATGTAAAGTTACCGGAGATGTCAAAAAAGGATTGATACAGAATCAACAGTACCGGCGCAATTACAAATAACCCTAACCATAAAATATAAGGGATGGAGAACCAGTTTTTCGAACGTGTTGTCATTTTGCTCCTCCTTACTCTTCGTAGCTCTCAAGACGAGCATCGAATTCTTCTTCTGTTTCACCCAAACGCATTACGTGAATATCATTTGGTGAGAAGTCTAACCCCACATTTCGCCCAATTTCTGCTTTTTTGGTGGAGTGAACCATCCACTCATTCCCGTCTTCGTCATAACCAATGATTTCATAATGAACGCCGCGGAATAGCTGTGTATCCACTTTTACCACTAGTTTTCCTTTTTCGATGCTGGTTAATTCCAAGTCTTCTGGACGAAGTACTACTTCAACCTTTTCACCCGGTGTAATTCCAGCGTCTTCACATTCGAATTGTTTGCCTACAAATTGAACCTTGTAGTCTTCAACCATTGTACCAGGAACAATATTACTTTCCCCGATAAAGTCTGCTACGAAACGGTTAATCGGCTCATCATAAATATCAACTGGGCTCCCACTTTGGACGATGTGTCCTTTGTCCATAACGAAAATCCAGTCACTCATTGCCAATGCTTCTTCTTGATCATGGGTAACGAAGATAAAAGTAATTCCCAAACGTTGTTGGATTTCACGAAGCTCATATTGCATATCTGTTCGTAATTTCAAGTCCAGTGCTGATAATGGTTCATCCAGTAAGAGTACATCGGGTTCATTGATAATGGCACGCGCAATTGCTACCCGTTGTTGTTGTCCGCCAGACAATTCATGAATTTCACGATTCTCATAGCCTGATAGTTGAACCAGTTTCAATGTTTCTTTTACACGTTGATCGATTTCTGCTTTTGGTAATTTCTTTAGAGACAATCCAAACGCAATGTTGTCATAGACATTCATATGTGGGAACAAAGCGTAGTCCTGGAAAACCGTATTAACGGTTCGTTTATTCGGTGGTACATCATTGACAACTTCCCCATTAATCTTAATGGTTCCATTCGATGCATCTGTAAATCCAGCAATCAAACGGAGAATGGTCGTTTTCCCACATCCAGAAGGTCCTAACAACGTATAAAATTTCCCTTTTTCAATTTCAAAATTGATATCATGTAAGACGGTTTGTCCGTCGTATGTTTTTTTGACATTTTCCATCGTGATGATTGTGTGGTTTGCCATTCATGTACACCTACTCTTTCTAAAATTTTATAAATAAGAATCAGTTACTACCATCAGTACTTTTGCGGCACTGGTAGAGGCATTTCGAAGTTGATGAAACTCGGTTGCTTCGTAATAAAAAGATTGTCCTTTCTTGATGACATAGCGGTGCTCACCAAGCTGTAACTCTACACTTCCTTTTAACACATAGCCGAAGGTCTCAGAAAGAGATGGCGGAAATTGTTTGAATTCTCCATCTGCCTCTAATGTTATCATAACGGGTTCCATTTCTTTATCATTTGAATCAGGAATCAACCAGGTCATGGCGTATCCTTTTTCGGAATCTTCATAAATCGTTACATCTTGCTTCTTGTAAATAACTTGTTGTGTATCTTTTTCAGCATCGAAAAAATCTTTTGGGTTTGTGCCAAGGACTTCTAAAATATCAAAAAACGTCTCTAAGGATGGTGAGCTTAGGTTATTTTCCACTTGTGAGATATACCCTTTTGTTAAATCGGTTCGTTCACCAAGTTCTTCTTGCGTCAAGTTCTTTTGCAAACGCAGCTCTTTTAACTTCTTCCCTATTTCCAAGGTAGGACCTCTTTCTCTGTATAAGTTTAGTAAAAGTAATCTTTAAGTTTAGGCACGAATACGATTATAACCTCTTTTTAGAAAAAAACAAGTGCTTTATTAGAATGTATCCTTTAAAACAGACGTGGGAGGATCCTTCAAAGAACCAAACTTTGATTCTACGTCATTCTTTCGCTTTGATAGAGTGAGGAAAAGTTTCGCTATCACAACGATAAAGCCTTTATCGTTGTGATAGAACGCGATTGGTCTCTGCTATCACAACGGAACCAGTCCTTTCGTTGCGATAAAATGAAATGTGGTTGATTTATCGCAATGATTAGCAAAAAATAAGAAGAGGCTGGAGAAAAAATTCTCAGCCTCTTACCTATGTATGAATATTTGATTCGTAAACGTGATCCAGAAGGCAGCTCGACGTCACCTCGTCATGACTATTGCTGCTTTAGCAGCTTAGAAACCTGATTCGAGGTTTGGCGAACTCCCATGTTCTTAAAATAATCGAGCGACTCGATCATAATGAATGAATTTCTCAGTAAAAACATAGGGATCTTTCATCCCAATACGCTTAGCAAATGTGTACAAACTGGCTTCCTTGAGAGAAGACTTCTCAATCAATTCTGGACTAACAAGAATGGAAACAGGACTTGCATCAGCAAGTACTTGTCCTTCTGCCATCACAACTGCTCGTTTCGTATACTCAAGCATTAAATGCATATCATGCGTAACTAAGAGAACCGTCACTCCTTGCAAGTGAATGGTTTGCAAGAAGCTCATAATTTCTGTGTAACGCATAAAATCTTGCCCTGCAGTCGGCTCTTCCACAATAATCATATCGGGGCTAAGTGCCAAGACTGCGGCAATGACTACTCTACGTAACTGACCGAAACTAAGCGTTGCCATCGGTAAATCACGAATATATTGCAAGCTACACACACGAATCGCTTCTTCTACCTTCTTCTCAATTTCCTCTGGTGGAAAGTTACGCTGTCTAAGTCGATAAGCAATCTCTTCGTAAATATTTTCTTGCGAAATAAAGTCGAGTGGATTTTGAGGAATATATCCAACGAGACTGGCCATTTTTTCTTTGTCGTAATCGGAAATGTCTTCCCCTTTCCAATACATCTTTCCGGACTGAATTTCTTCTTGTCCTGAAATAATCTTGGCAAGGGTCGTTTTCCCAGATCCATTTGGACCAATCAAACTCAACATCTCGCCCTCCATAATTTGGAGACTAACATGATTGACAATGTTTTCCTCATTCCAAGGATACTTAAACGATACATCCTCTATTTCAAGTAGGATTTCATCATTGCTAGGATATTGAAAATGGGGCAAATAAGAAAGCCATCGTTCCATATCTGCCTTCAAGTTAGGTCCGTTAATCGAATGGACGTCATCGAGACGGTGAATAAGATCCAAATTCACTCCAGCATACCGCATGGCAGTAATATAGAGCGGTTCGCGAATCCCGATATCCGCCAGCACATCGCTTTTTAAGATTTCGGATGGTTTTCCATCCGCAATAATTCTGCCTTCAGAAAACAGAATCAAGCGGTCAAACGGATAAACGAGAGCATCTTCTAAACGATGCTCGATAATCACGATGGTTGTCTCCGTCTTCTGGTGCAACTCATTAATGAAGTTCATCGCAATATCACCAGATTTAGGGTCTAAATTCGCCAGAGGCTCGTCTAATAATAAAAATGGCTTGTCGTCATTCAATAATAAACCTGCAGCCGTCATCTTTTCAAATTGACGGTCTGACAATTTTTCGAAGCTCTCTGTCAAGGATGGATAGCGACTTAAAAACCAGTTCATACTAGCCGATTTCTTTTGTTCAAGGTACGTTTGAAATGGTTGAACAGCAGGCTGAATAGTGGTCGAACGCTGTTTTTCGTTGATCACTTCTGCACTCACTTCCATGGTAATCGCAAGCTCATTCGGCAAGAAATTAGCAGTGGATTTTTGTTCATCGTTTCTTCCAATCGTAATGGTTCCAGAATAATCATTATTCTCTTTATTTGGCAGTACACCAGTTAAACAGCGAGCAAATGTGGTTTTACCAGATCCGCTTGGGCCTACAACCAGAATTTTTTCTCCTTCATAAATCGCTACATTCAATTCGTTTAGGACTGGTTCTATTTGATCTGAGTATGTAAAGGTGAAATTTCTAAAGGTTATTAATGGCTTTTTCACAGGATCCTCCTTTGCTTTTGCTTCCGTCTTAAGAAGAAATACCCATTGCCACAAAATCGTCAGATTCTTTTGGCGCATCTTCTCCAATAATACGTACTTCTGTTTCTAGCTTTACTTCAAATAATTCAAAAATAACTTCTTTGATGTACGCAATTAATTCAATGTAATCCGTGGCGGAAGCTTGATTTACATTGACAATAAAGCCTGCATGCTTCGTTGAGATTTGAGCTCCGCCCCACATTTTCCCTTGTAAGCCGGCCTCTTGAATTAACTTTCCAGTAAAGTATCCGGTTGGGCGCTTAAAGACACTGCCACAAGACGGAAATTCCAATGGCTGCTTCGCCGTACGTAATTCTGTCAATTCTTCCATTTTTGCTGAAATTTTTTCTTTTTTACCTTTTTCCAGTTCAAAAACAGTTTCTAGTACAATGTCTCCCGTTTCTTGAAGTACGGTATGACGGTAGTTGAATTCCAAATCATCATTCTCATAGACTTTTCGTTCGCCCTTTAAGGTGACAACTTCTACCGTCTTGATGACTGTTTTTACTTCTCCACCATAAGCACCAGCATTCATATAAACTGCTCCGCCTACGCTGCCAGGGATACCACAAGCAAACTCTAATCCGGTTAGGCCTTCATGTAAAGCTCTCTTAGAAGCATCAATTAATTTAGCGCCACTTTGGACAATTAGTTGATTTTTCTCCGCTTTAATGCCGTTCAATTCCGTTAATATCATGACCACGCCGCGAATGCCACCATCGCGAATAATCACATTGCTTGAATTTCCTAAAATCGTTAAAGGTACCTTGTGCTCGTGTGTCCATTTCGTAATTTCTTCTACTTCTTCCTTCGATACTGGAAAAAGCAACACATCAGCAGGTCCACCTGTTCTCGTATAGGTATACGCGTCTAATTTTTTATTTACTTTTAATATGACATTTGGAAAAGTTCCTTTTATTTCCTCTGCCAACCAAGCTGTATCTAGCAATATATTCCCCTCACTACTTCCATTCATTCCGTATCTATGTTTACCAAATAAAATATATTGTATCACACTCTACGAGTATAATAAGCTATATTTTAGTATACTGTCCAGCGGTTTCGGTTTTCAAGTGAAAAAGAGTGTTCTGCGGCAGAAAATGACGTGTGAGTATGCTAAAATAGTTCAAGTATAGGAAAGGAGGAATTCTGCTTGAGAAATAAACAAATTAAAAATGCAACGATGTTTACCCTACTTAGTGTTCTTTATCCCGTTTATCTTTTTGCTACAAAGGAACCAAATACCATCGCGACGGTTTCAGTCGTCCTCGCACTCTTCTTCCCCATTGTTGGTGTAATTTACGGTTTAAACGTAAAAGAAGCTCGTTTCAAATGGACGTTTGTCCTCGTTAACTTCGTTGTACTTCTTATTTTTGGTATTTATGCCCTGAATATTTTCTAACAGAGGAGGAATTTCGTTGGTGAAGTTGGTTTCATGGAATGTGAATGGCTTGCGCGCAATCGTGAAGAAAAATTTCTTAGAAGTTTTCCAGGAGTTTGATGCAGACTTCTTCTGTTTGCAAGAAACAAAACTGCAAGAAGGACAAATTGATTTGGTATTCCC
Organism: Jeotgalibaca caeni; assembly: GCF_028863945.1. Taxonomy (GTDB): domain Bacteria; phylum Bacillota; class Bacilli; order Lactobacillales; family Aerococcaceae; genus Jeotgalibaca; species Jeotgalibaca caeni. Next base: position 12,425 of record NZ_JARBEA010000028.1, read on the forward strand.
AGGCTATACCTCTTATTGGAATTATGCAGAACGTAAGGGATATTCGGGTACCGCTATTTTCGCCAAACAGGAGCCGCTTTCTGTTCGTTACGGAATGGGAATCGATCATCACGATCAAGAAGGAAGAGTGATCGCCCTTGAATACGATCAGTTCTGGGTAGTGACGGTCTACACCCCTAATTCCAAAGCGGAGCTTGCCAGAATTGACTACCGCATGCAATGGGAAGATGATTTCCGTATATACTTAAAAGAACTGGAAAAAACAAAGCCGGTCATTGTTTGTGGAGACCTGAATGTAGCCCATACTGAAATCGATTTGAAAAATCCACAGTCGAATCGAATGAGTGCAGGTTTTTCCGATCAAGAGCGGACAAAATTTTCGACCTTACTTGATCACGGATTCGTCGATACATTCCGTTTCTTTTATCCAGATGTTACCAATAAGTATACGTGGTGGAACTATCGTTTCAACGCACGTAAAAACAATGCTGGTTGGCGGATTGACTATTTCTTAGTCTCTGATGCGTTAAAAGACAACTTGATTGCGGCAGAAATTCATGATGATATTATGGGCAGTGATCATTGTCCTGTTTCGTTGGAAATTTCTGTGGATGAATAGGAAAAAACTATTCATTTTTTGAATAGTTTATCATTTTATTTTGGTTATGTGATAAACTTAATTTGATAATCGAGTTAAAATTCAAGATTTCTTTAAACCTAAAGAATCTAATGGGCTAAAACCTTATCTTTTCTCTTTGTAAAGGAGGTGATTGATATCAAGAGGATGGGAAGAAGATGGGTAGTGTTGGGCTTGGCAGCAGCAATGGCAGCGGGTTTTTACCTCTACCAGTTCCCTCTAAAAAGCTACATTACGCAACAAAAGCTCTATGAATTGCTAGCAGAGGAGGGGGTTGCGAAAGAGGATATTCAGATACAGAAAGTTCTAAAAGACTATAAGAGCGCCCGAAGTGGATATGTAATGTATTTTACTGTGAAGGAGAGTCCTCTCGATTATCAGTATGATTATTCTTTTAAAATTAATAATTGGATGAGGGGATACGTTTCGGAAGGGACTATTTATTCAAGTGACAAAATTATTTTTAATGAGAATGAAGAGTAATATATTGAAAAGATGATGCGATTGATGTATGTCTTGGGAGCTTTTGTTTTGCTACTACTGGTTTCTCCATCTGCTGTTTCTGCCAATTAGGTGGTTTTCATACGCCCCTGTTTGCCTATCCCTATGATTTACCTGACTATTTTGAAACGCCACCTACACATGTAGCAACCTGGTCGTCTGGGCTATAATTTCTTCCTGCATTAAGGAGTATGTAAAAGAGCATAAAAGCCCTATTTATAGGTCTCACACGACTAATAATTAGGGCTTTTGTAGGTTATCTTGAATATTTTACCTGAATTTGTGCTACGAATTTGTTTCTCTGTCTGTAAAATCATTTTCTAAACAGATAGCTGACTACAAGCGGCGTATGACTCTGCTTCGGAGAGGATTGGAGCCCTGATATTGTTGTATTTTTTCCCTACATGCTATAATCAAGTGCGAAATGTGAAGATTTCGAGCATGGATAGCACAAAAGAGGCTGGAATAAAATCCAGCCTCTTTCTATTTACTGCTCATTTTCAATCAATCAGTAAGCTCATCATGACACCATCATAAAATTCTCCGTCAATCATCATAACGCGAGCCATTCTGCCTTCTTGTTGATACCCCATTTTTTCGTACAGTCCAATTGCTCGTTCATTGTCAGCATGAACCGTCAACTCCAAACGGCGGATTATTCCACTCTCACGAGCCCATAGTTCAATCTCCTCTAGCAAAACGGTCCCGATTCCAAACCCCCAAAATTCTTCGGCAACCGTGATCCCTACTTCTCCCACATGCTGCGTTTTTAGCTTGTCGTTGGAACCGACAGAAGCAATCCCAATCAGTTCTTCATTATTAATGGTTGCTACAAGCATAATCTCGTTTTCTTTTTCCATCAATCCTTCGAGATACATTTCTTCAAATGCTTCTGACAGCTCCAATCCTTCTGGGCCATAGGTCAGATAGTCGGTCTCTGCCCCCGTCTTCTTACTAAAAGCTAAAATATCTTTTGCATCCGCTGGAATTGCTTCCCGAATCATCACTTCAATTTTTTCATTCTCCATTTTGCGCTTCCTTCCATTCTTTTAATAATTTTTCGTAACGTGCTCCAACTGCTTCTATCTGGAAGAAACGATTTTGAAGAAATTCTCCAGCACGACTGATTTGTATCTTCAGGTATTCAGACGGAAGTTCTTCTTTAATGAAGATCGACCATTCAATGACACTAACACCTTCACCGTAGAAATACTCTTCTAGACCTAATTCCTCACCACCCGATTCTTCCAAGCGATAGACATCAAGGTGATAAAGGGGCAAACGACCTTTCGTATACTCACGAACTAACGTGTACGTTGGACTTTTGATCACTTGTTCAATACCCATCCCGAGCGCTAGTCCTTTCGTGAAGGTTGTTTTTCCTGCACCCAGTTCTCCTTCTAATAAGATGACGTCTTTTGCTTCCACTCGTTCGCCTAGCTTCTTGGCAAAAGCCATTGTTTCTTGTTCATTTGTTGTTTCCATATTAAATGACATGGAAATCCCCCACTCTCTCCTCTTTATTCCTTTCCTATCATAGCGGAAAGAGGCGTCTCATGACAAGGTTAGGAACGAATAGTTGAAAATGGAAAAGAAAAAATATATATTTAGAGCCAAAAGAAGGATGTGAGAAAATGAAATGGAATCCACAGCAGTGGCTCTCTCCGCGCGTGATGATTCGTAGCAACTTTATCCTCGTGATTTCCTTTATCCTCCTTGCAGTGGCCAGCTTATACGGTTGGGGCTGGTTAAGTGTCTTGGACCGAGAGATTGGCTTAGATATTATCGAAGATCAGAATGACTTTCTTACCCCCATCTTCATTGCTGTCACGGAGTTAGGTGGAACGTATGTCGCTGTTATTCTCTTAACCATCGTCAGTATCTATGTATTCAAATGGCAAGGGCGTCCAGATTTAGCAGTTTGGTTTATTTTAACCGTTTCGCTGGGGGCAGGTGCACTGAATCAATTCTTCAAATTCCTGTTCGAACGACCTCGTCCCCCGATCCAACATCTAGTGGAACAAGGCGGTTACTCTTTCCCAAGCGGGCACTCTATGGGAGCAACGATTCTATATGGTTCTATTGTTTTCCTGCTCGTCCAATTAGGCAAGAAGCGGTGGATGAAGTGGCTAGCCCTTTTCCTTGCTGCAACCATGATTGTAATCATAGGTATTAGCCGAATTTACTTAGGGGTTCATTATCCCTCTGATGTAATCGGTGGATTCTCTCTCGGAGCTGCTTGGTTGGCTGCTTGTATCGGAGCATATGGTTTATGGAAGGAACGTCAAAAAAAAGAAGCAAATGATTAGCAAGGTTGGCTGCTATCATTTGCTTCTTTTTTATTAGTTTACTAGTGTTTGATTTGCTGTGATAATCGCTGTTTTGTAGACATCTTCTTCTACACAACCACGAGACAAGTCAGAAATTGGTTTGTTCAATCCTTGCAAGATTGGGCCGACTGCTTCGAATGCACCGAAACGTTGAGCGATTTTGTAACCAATGTTACCAGATTGAATCTCTGGGAATACGAACACGGTTGCTTTACCAGCTACAGTTGAGTCAGGAGCTTTTTGGTTCGCTACAGTTTGAACGAAAGCTGCATCGAATTGTAGTTCTCCATCAATGTTGTATTCTGGAGCTAATTCTTTTGCAATCCGTGTTGCTTCTGCAACTTTTTCTTGTTCTGGCGAAGAAGCAGAACCTTTTGTGGAGAAGCTTAACAACGCAACATTTGGCTCAATGTCAAACATTTCAGCTGTTTTAGCCGATTCCACTGCGATTTCAGCTAGCTCTTGTGCAGTTGGGTTGATGTTGATTGCACAGTCAGAGAACAAGTATTTTTCTTGTCCACGACCGCGTAGCATAATGAATGCGCCACTTGTACGGCTCACGCCTGGTTTCGTTTTGATGATTTGTAGTGCTGGACGAACTGTATCACCTGTTGAATGAACTGCACCACTTACTAAACCATCTGCTAATCCCATATGGACCAACATGGTTCCGAAGTAGTTTTCATCTTTCAATGTCACTCGTGCTTGCTCTTCTGTCGCTTTCCCTTTACGGCGTTCTACAAAAGAAGCTACCATTTCGTCAAATTGGTCAAAGTTTTCTGGATCGAAAATATCGATTCCTTCAATATTGAAACCACGGTCTTTTGCAGCCTTTGATACGGCATCTTTGTTCCCAACAAGAATCGGTTGTACCAAGTCTTCTGCTTTCAAACGTACAACTGCTCCTAAAATACGAGGTTCTGTTCCTTCAGGAAAAACAATTTTGATTTTCTTACCTTTAATTTTTGCTTCTAAGCTCTCAAACATTTCCAAGAGTGTTCCCTCCTAAACATATTTATTACTCTTATACTATACCGTAATTCCAAAAACATTTCAGCAATTATTAACGGAACAGGGTAAAAAACTGTTACATTTTTATCTTCCTACTCTATTATATTTTTTTTGGCTCAGCGAATGAGTTATAATTCTCTTAAGCAAGCATGAGAAGGAGGATTTTTTAACATGAATGTATTCGATTATACGGTTCAAGACTTAGAACAAAATGCAGTAGAACTATCCCAATATAAAGGAAACGTCCTTTTAATTGTAAATACTGCGACCGAATGTGGTCTTGCAGGGCAAATGAATGAGTTGGAAGAACTGTACCGTACTTACAAAGAGAAAGGGTTTACGGTTTTAGCCTTCCCAAGCAACCAATTTCTTGGTCAAGAGCCTTTGGATGGGATGGATATTAAGACTCATTGTGAGCTTACGTACCAAGCTTCTTTCCCTATCTTCGATAAAATTAAAGTGAATGGTCCAGAAGCTAGCGACCTTTACAAACACCTCGTTGCTGAGACAAAGAACAAGATGATCAAATGGAATTTTTCTAAATTCCTAATTGACCGGGAAGGAAACGTTGTAAGTCGCTATGCTCCTGTTACGACACCTAAAAAGATGGAAGAGGATATTGTTGCTCTTCTCAATCAATAATAAGGGAAGGTCCACTTGAAGAATGCCTCTTTCGTATTAGGAATCAGACCTTCATCTCCCGGATCATACATTTTTCCATCATCTTCTCCTGCAATGACGATTTGTTCATAGAAAATATATTCTGTGTCTACAAATCCAATACTCTCGTATTGACGGTCTGCCAGGTGGAAAAGACTACCCATTAATAGCGTTTCTTCGGCCTCAGGGTCAAAGTGGACGCTATTTTCATATTGTCGAAAGACTACTCCCTCATGCTCGAAGAAATAATGTCGGCCACTTTTTCCTAAATACGTGACCGGAATAGAAACCACTTCTTTTTCATAGAGTCCTGTAGCAGCGACTCCAGCTGGATCATGATAGCGAGCATAGAAATCCTGTTCTGAACGTAATATTGGTTGATATCCTTGAAACATTTTATATTCTTTTCGGCGAATCGCTGGTGTGACATGCCCAGCTGGCTCTAAGTAATCTTCATAACGCTGGTTATTAATTAGTAAAATACCCAATAAAATACTAGCAATAACCGCGCCAGTGGATAAAAATATTTTTCCACCTTTTGTTTTTCTCTTCGTTAACGCAAAGCACATCACAAAGAGAACAAAAATCATTCCACCGAATACAATTCCAGCTACCCCCTCATACCAGCGTTCCGCAGCAATCCAATAATCAAATGACATAGACAAACCTCTCTATTCTTTTATTCTGTTTCCTAACTGTTTATTGATGGAAGCCGCCGTTTGTTTTAACTCATGCTGCCTCCGCTTTACATTCAAAAAATATAGAACCGCATAAACGACACTATTGGTTAAGATGCTATCAATGGTTATCTGGAAAAAACCTAACTCGTTAGCCACTAAAACCAAAACCATAAATTGACTCGTATAATTAACGAGATGAAAAACACCTGTCGATCGAAAATCAATTGTAATGATTAAAAAAGATAGGGTCCACGAAAGAAAAACAAGTAGCGCTAAAATGAGTGTCGACTCAGAAAAACTAACAATATCAATGATTTGTGCGCGTTCGAGTACCGCATTTAATAAAACAAGTACAGTAAAGGTAAAGGTCATCCCATTCAGATTTTCCGAGAAAAATTTTTTCATCACTATTATACCACCTTTATATTTTTAAGTATTGTTTGACTTTTTTTAAGTAGTGACGACTAATGATTAGTTTTTCATCATTCGCTAAGGTTGCTTCTAGTCGGTAATTGGACAGAGGCTGTACGCACTTCAAGTAATCCATATTTAACAAAGTACTTTTATTAATCCGGATGAACGATGTCTGAGCAAGTTTTTCTTCCAACGCATACAGTCGCTCACTGCTTTCAAATACTTGCTTCTCTTTGTATAGAAAGGTGCGCTGATCAACACTCTCCATGTAGTAGAGATCTTGGATATCTAGGCTAAATAGCAGACCATCTTTTTTCCCTTCCAATTGAATCTCACTGGACCGAACAATTTCCATTAACTTTTCAACTCTTCGGTCGAGTACATTGTACGTTATCTCAATGATAGTCTCCCTCAGACTCTTATCTTCCTGTAGAAAAAGTTTCATTTTTTTGCCCCTTTCCTTCTTTCCTAAAATTAGTGTACTTGTTGAACAAGCTGGTTTCAAACGTATTTTAGTAAGTTGCATAAAACATCACTCAGTTGCAAAAAAAGATGGATTTCCCAAAAAGGAAACCCATCTTTTTTATGCTTCTTCCGGTAACGGATGAATGAACTTTTTGAAAATAACACGTAAATTGATGCTGCAAAGAATAACAGCAAATATTTCTGCAATTGGATAGGCCCACCAAATAGCGTGCACATTACCAGTCAAAGACAATAAGTAAGCTAATGGAATAATGATGACCAACTGGCGAAGTACAGAAACGCTTAGGCTCATAAAGCCGCGTCCGAAAGCCTGAAAAATCGTTCCACAAACAATTCCGAACCCTGCAAATAAGAAGCAAAGGCTAATCACGCGCAAAGCTGGTATCCCAAGTTCCAGCATTTCAGGTGAAGCATTAAATATACTTAACAGTTGCTCGGGGAACACTTGGAAAATGACAAAACCAATAAGCATAATAATAATAGCATAGAGAATACTGTATTTAATGATTTCAACCATCCGCTCACGTTTTCGTGCCCCAAAATTATAGGAGAGAATCGGAATCACACCGTTGTTTAATCCGAATACAGGCATAAAGACAAATGATTGTAGTTTGTAATAAACTCCTAGAACAGCAACTGCCGTTGAAGAGAATCCTGCTAAAATAATATTAAAAGCATACGTAGTAACGGAAGTAATAGATGTCATCACGATAGAAGGAATACCAACCCGATAAATTTCACGTAACGTTTCCTTATCTGGGCGAACTTGTTTGTAATCAATAACAAGGTCTTTATTTTTCTTTTGTTGGAAGTAAATCCCAACGAGAGCGCCGATTGTCTGCCCAATAACGGTAGCATAAGCCGCTCCTGCGACACCAAGAGCAGGGAACCCCAACCAACCAAAGATCAAAATGGGATCCAAAATAATATTTATAATCGAACCGACCCCTTGTGTATACATGGAATAGAGCGTTTGACCCGTTGATTGCAATAATCGCTCATACGTAATTTGAATACATTGTCCTAGAGAGAAAATGAGGATAATAGATAGATATTCTTTCCCATAAGCTAGAATCTGTGGGTTTGAGGTTTGCGTTGCAAAGAAAAACTCCACCATTGTAAACCCTAATACCAAAAACACAAGATAATGTAGGATTCCTAAAAAGATTCCGTTCGCTGCAGTTAAACGAGCCTCTTGCTCTTTTCGTTCTCCTAATTGCCGAGAAAGCAATGCATTCATCCCTACCCCGGTTCCAACTTGCACAGCAACAATCAAATTCTGAACAGGAAATGCCATTGAAACAGCCGTTAGAGCATCCTCATTGATTTGAGCTACGAACACACTGTCTACGATATTATATAATGCGCTAATCAGCATAGACAAAACCATTGGCAAGGAAACAGTCAGTATTAACCGCTTAATCGGCAATGTCCCCATCTTATTTTCTTTATATTCTTCCACTTTTCATCTTCTACCTCTCCAAAAAATAAGAAAGAAGCTGGGATCTGACTCCCGCTTCTTTCTCGTTTCCAAATTAAATAAACAGACCGATTCCAAACGATGAAAAAAACACCTTTTGGAACACACTTATTTCTTCTCCTAACTATAGCAAATTTCATTCTTAATTGCTATAGTCGTTTACACGATTAAAGAACTTCCTCAGCTAGTAATCGGTACGATTCCAGACGAACTTTTTGCGGATGCGTAATTGTGATAATCATCGCCTCTTCAAACGAATATTCTTCTTGGTATTCTTGAAGCTTTGTGTGGATTTGCTTAGGTGTTCCAACCAAATGTCCTTCTCGTACATTTGCCAATACGATTCGGTCCATCTCCGTCATCGGGAAATCGACAGCTTCCTCTGGTGTCAAGAAACGTTCCATTCTCTTTCCTCGAGCGAGATGCATTTTCGAAATCGCATAAGGAAGTTCATAAAATCGTGCTTCCTCCTCATTCTCACAAGCCAACGCATAAAAGGCTACACTTATCTTCTTCTCAGGCATGAAGGCAGAGGGAACAAAACGGCTCCGATAAATCTCGAAGGCTTCTTTATTCATATGCCCGCTGAAAAACTGTGCGAATGAATAGCCAATTCCTTTTTGCGCAGCTTGAAACGCACTATCTCCGCTCGATCCAAGCAGCCACATCTCTGGAACGGTATCGATTATCGGTACAGCTCGCGTAGCCTGATATATTTCTTCTTTCGGTAACTGATCTTCCAATAATGATTTAATCGTATCAATTTTTTCATAAAGTCCATCAAGTGAAGGTACTTTCCCTTGTGAAAGAGCAAAAATCGAATTCCGATCCCCACCGGGTGCTCTTCCTAATCCTAAATCAATCCGATTCGGATGGAAAGCTTCTAACGTTTTGAAAGTTTCAGCAATTTTCAATGGTGAATAATGCATCATCATGATTCCGCCCGATCCTACGCGAATCTTCTCGGTTTGTGCTGCTACTTGGCCGATTACAATCTCTGGGGCAGAGCTAGCTAATGTTTCCGCTCCGTGGTGTTCAGCGAACCACATTCGTTGATAGCCATATTTTTCCCCATGTTGTGCGAGTTCCACTGCATTTTGTAACGCCATTCGTCCTGTTTGATTTCCCAATATAGGGATTTGATCTAGTATGCTTAATTCCATTATTCTTCTCCCTCTTGGTCTCATTTCTTATAAAATACAGTTGCGGCCTCGATTAATTGTCGGGGTTGAGAAACAAAAAAGTCATGTCCTCCTCCTGGAACAAACAGCAATTCTGCTCCCGGTATATTCGCTGCGAGAGCTTCTGTATGACTTTGTTTAATCACATCATACTCTCCTGCCATCACCAACACCGGAGCCTGGATATCTTTCAAATCTTTTTCTGATAAATTTAATTCATCCAGCATCAACAAATGGATACAGCGTTTCTTCTGTCGTTCAATCGGATCACTCATTTGTTCAATTTCTTCTTTTTGGCGCAACATTTCTTGATACGTTTCTTCTATTAATCCGTCCTCTTGGTAATTAGCGCCCAATGTGATGAGACTTTTCACCTGTTCAGGATAATGGGCTGCTACGTATAAACCGATATTTCCTCCATCACTGAAGCCGATTAAATCGATTGTATCAATCTGTTCCAGCTCCATCAGCAACAAAATATCTCTCGCGATTTGTGCGAAGGTCAATTGCTCGACCCTTAAGTCCGAATGACCATGGCCCCTCGTGTCCATGGCATAAACGGTACGCGTTTGTTCGAAATACGTAATGATTTCTTGAAAAATCGTGCTGTCTTCTCCATTTCCATGCAACAAGAGAAGCGGCAGGCCTTGGCCACTCTTTTGTACGAATAGATTCCCTTTATCTGTTTGCAGGATCATTTTTCTTCCTCCGGTATTTGCCAATCAATCGGCTTTTCCCCCAATTTCTGTAAGGCCTCATTTACCTTTGAAAAAGGCTTCGAACCAAAGAACCCCCGACTAGCAGAGAGTGGACTTGGATGAGGAGAGGTTAACACGACATGCTTTTTGGTATCGATAAAGGCTTTCTTTGCAATAGATGCATTCCCCCACAAGAGAAATACCACGGGCTTTTCACGTTCGTTTAGCGCTCGGATCACTGCATCGGTTAATAGCTCCCACCCTTTTCCTCGATGAGAGTACGCTTCTCCTTTTCGAACGGTTAAAACCGAATTTAATAAGAATACACCCTGCTCTGCCCAATGGGTAAGATCTCCATGTGAAGCAGGTGGAATTCCTAAATCGGCCTGCATCTCTTTGTATATATTTCTGAGAGAAGGAGGAATCCTAACTCCTTTTTGTACAGAGAAACTGAGCCCGTTCGCTTGATGTTCTCCGTGATACGGGTCCTGGCCTAGGATAACCACCTTTACCTTTTCGTAAGGGGTTTGTTCAAAGGCATTCCAGATATCATGCATATTCGGATAAACCTGATGATTCGCATATTCTTCCTTCAGGAATTCACGTAATTGCTGGTAGTAGGGAGATTGAAATTGATCAACTAGAATTTCTTGCCAGTCATTATGGATAATGGCTTTCACAATAAGTCCTCCTTGCGTGTACTTTCTTTTAGTATAACAAAGTAAGCGTACATTTGATGCTTGTTTTGTTTTTCCTAAATGAAGCGGTTCATGGTACACTAAAAATGCAGAATTAATCAATAGGGGGTCTTCAAGTGATTCAACTAATTGTCTCAGATATGGATGGTACATTATTAAATCATAAGCTGGAAGTATCAAAGGTAAATCAGGAAGCGATTCAAGCAGCTCAACAACGTGGAATCCGTTTCATGGTCGCAACCGGTCGAGGTTACACAGAAGCAGTTCCTTCGTTGCATGAAGCTGGAATTCACTGTCCGATGATTACTGTTAATGGTGGTCAAATTTACGATGAAAATGGAACGCTTGAGAGAAGCATCGGCATTGATAAGGCACGAATTCGGTCCATTCTACAGTTCGTTAAAGAAAAAGGCCTCTACGCTGAGTTGGTATTAAAATCCGGAGTCTACTCCGAAAATAAAGTGCGCCGCATCGAAACAATGACGACCCTACTCCAAAATACGAATCCAGACACAACATTTAAAATGGCTCTCATTCTCGCAATGGGCCGGATGGAACTCTTGAATATTCATTATGTGGAGGACTATGAGGAGCTGTTGAACGATGATCGGGAAGAAGTATTAAAAGTCCTTATTTTCAGTAATATTGGTCAACCAGAATTAGAACCTGTTCGCCAGCACTTTGAACAAGACGATGAACTTGCGATTACCTCTTCCTTCTTCAATAATATTGAAATTAACCACGTTGAGGCTCAAAAAGGGATTGCTCTTGAGCATGTTGCCAACGAATTAGGAATTCCGTTAGAAAACGTGATGGCAATTGGCGATAACTACAATGATGTATCCATGCTGGAAAAGGCAGGCGTCAGTTTTGCGATGGGGAACGCTGAACCTGGAGTAAAGGCTGTTGCCAAGTATGAAACGAAAACCAATACCGAAGACGGAGTGGGCTTAGCAATTCTCCGTTGTATCAATGACAACTTATAAAAGGTAACACTTCCTCTTCCCCTTTCGTTCTTTCTATATATAAGGAGGAGGAACCCACATGGAACCAGAAATCATGTCGCTTATGGAGATGGTTAGTAACACCGGATTTCCCATCGTCATTTCTATTTACTTGCTGAACCGCATGGAGAAGAAATTAGATGCGTTAGTCCAGTCAATCGACAACCTGACGAAGACGGTCATTACTCGCCCTTCCTAATAGAAGCAGCTGTTCTTTCTTTTTTAAGAAATAACAGCTGTTTCTGTTTCCCCTCATTTATTTTTAATCTTAATTCTGGTAGAATACCTTTGATACTGTAACGAATGAATACAGTAAGCCGAAAGGAGAAAGACAATGGCAAATACAAAAGTAAGTGTCAAGAATTTGAAGAAAAACTTCGGCAGCAATGAAGTGCTGAAAGGAATTGACTTAGAAATTACCGAAGGCGAAGTGGTCTGCATTATCGGTCCTTCCGGTTCTGGGAAAAGTACGTTCTTACGATGCTTGAACGGCTTAGAAGAAATTACGGGTGGTGCCGTTCTAGTCGATCAAGTAGACATCACAAACCCAAAGACAGACATCAATAAGGTACGGGAAGAAATTGGGATGGTATTCCAACACTTCAACCTGTTTCCTCACCTAACAGTTATGGAGAATATCACTTTGGCTCCGGTTGAACTAAAACGCCTTTCAAAAGAAGAAGGAAAAACGAAAGCCCATCAACTTTTAGAATTAGTAGGATTAGCAGAAAAAGCAGAAGTATATCCGCATTCTCTATCAGGCGGACAAAAGCAACGTGTTGCGATTGCCCGAGCTTTGGCGATGAATCCAGATATCATGCTCTTTGATGAACCTACATCTGCCCTTGATCCTGAAATGGTCGGTGAGGTATTAGAAGTAATGAAACGTTTAGCCAAAGAAGGGATGACCATGGTTGTGGTTACACATGAAATGGGGTTCGCCCGCGAAGTGGGTGACCGTGTCATCTTCATGGACGGAGGATATATTGTAGAAGAAGGAACGCCAGAAGAAGTGTTCCAACGTCCACAAAACCCTCGTACGCAAGACTTTTTGAACAAAGTCCTCTAACAAAATGAAAAGAACCGGATCAAGCTCTTTGCGAAAGAGAGCTTGATTCGGTTCTTTTTGTGCATTTAATCTAAAATCGTAATGGTCATTGTTTGGCGTCCGAATGCGTTCATTCTTGCAACGTCTTCCATATGTAAGTCAATTTTGTTTCCTTTAATTGCGCCACCGGTGTCACCAGCAATAGCAATTCCGTAACCTGGGACATCTAGTAAAGTTCCTAATGGAATGACCGTTGGATCCACTGCAATTACCATCGGGTTCAAGCGTAAGTCGATTCCTGTCGCAGTGAAATTTGTTAATCCTGCTTCATGACGAGAATAAGCGGTCGCAGATACAGTCAAAGTCCGACCTTTTGAGATAGGAGCAGGCTGCTCTACTTCCTTAGGTGCTTCTACAACTGGTTGTGTGGGCGGTTCTACTGGAGTTGGCTCCACAACTGGTGTTTCCTTTTCAGCTGCCTTCACCGTGTTTTGTTTCTCTTCTTCCGCTGTCTTTGCAGCGGCTATCGCTGCTTCTTCGGCAGCACGTTTTTCTGCCGCAGCTTTTTCGGCAGCTTCTGCTTCTAATCGAGCAGCCTCCGCAAGACGTTGTTCTTCTTCCGTTTGAGCTGTCAATATAGACTGCAATTCTTCTTTATTTTCGTTTAGGATGGTTTGTAATTCACCAAGTTCAGCATACATGGCATCTGATTCAGCATTCATGGCTGCCGTTTGGTTCTTGATTTGTTGAACTTCTTCATCCAACTTTGCTTCCAGATTCGTAAGCTTCTTTTCTTCCTCCATTGCTGATTCAATTTGTTCATTATCAGCAGCTTGTAATTGCCCTACTACTAAAATACGTCCTAAAAAATCAGAAAAGCTTTCAGATTCAAAAATCATCAAAATACGATTAGTAGAAGTTGAAGAAGTTTGTAAAGCCAGAAGCCTAGCTTCTAGTTGTTCTTTACGAGCTGCAATTTGCGCTTTCGTTTCTTCAATATCAGTAAGGGTATTTGCTTTTTCTGCTTCTGTTTCAATGATTTGAGCAGATAATGCTTCGACTTCTGCTTTTTTTTCATTAATGCTGCTTAATTTCGTAGCAACCGTGCTTTCTAATTCGGAAATTTCAGCTTGTTTTTGAAGCTCTTGTTCTTCTAACTGATCCAATGTACTAGCTTGTATCGGCGCTGCCAATAGCATCTGGGATGCGAATCCTACAAGAATCATTTTCCCGAACATTTTTCTTTTACTCAACGAGGTCGCCTCTTTCCATTTCAAGTTCCTTACTATTATACGTTTTTGACCCACTCTTATGGTTGCAGTCTCCTTACGATTCTGTTTCAAATCCCCTTATCTGTAACCTCCCTGTAACATATAGGTGAAAAAGATTATTTACACCTAACCTTGTAAACTGCTATGATGGGGACAACAAGTTGCTAAAGGAGCCAATAAAAATGAAAAAAGTTTATTATGCTGCCCCTCTCTTTTCTGAAATGGAATTACAATACAATGTTTACCTAACAGATAAAATAAAAGCCCTCTATCCTGAACTGGATATTTATATCCCTCAAGAGCAAGGCGATATTAATGACAAAAATGCTTATGCAGATTCCGTAATGATTGCAAAGTATGATACAGATGCCCTATTGGCTTCTGATTTTATGATTGCTGTTTTGGATGGTGCGACGATTGATGTTGGAGTAGCAACTGAGATTGGTGTCACTTATCAAGCAGGCATACCAATCATCGGCCTGTACACCGATTCGCGTCAACAAGGTGCCACTAACCAACAGAAGTTAGCTGCCTTACAAGAGGTTGCAGAATCACAGTTCTCGTACATTAATTTATATACAGTCGGACTGATCAAAACGAATGGAACTATTGTCAATCATATTGACGGTTTGCTCGAACAAGTTGGAAATTATATCAAAGGATAAGGATAATAGGCGGGAGTTATCTCCCCGCCTCTTTTTTTTCCTTCCTTAATTTGTGACAAATGTGTCGTCTTTCTATACAATGAAACTAAGGAAAAGACTACTTCGAGGTGAAATCTATGAGTTCAGAAAGAATTGGTTTAATTGATATTGGATCCAATACGATCCGATTGGTTATCTTTGATATCGATGAAAATTATAATATTCGGCAGCTACAAAATATTAAGACCCCTGCTCGGCTTTCCCAATACCTAAATGAAGAAAAATGGATGGATCAGGCTGGTATTGATGTACTGGTGGAAATCTTACAGAGCTTCCAACAAGTCGCTGTCTATTACCAAGTAGCACAACTTTTACCAATGGCTACTGCAGCGATTCGCCAATCCAGTAATCGGGAAGAAATCATCGAACAAGTGGCAGAAAAAGCTGGCATTGACTTGATGATTGTTCCAGAAGAAAAAGAAGCTTATTACGGCAGCAATGCGGTCACGTTAACGACCCAGACAAAAGACAGTGTAACGGTGGATATCGGTGGGGGCAGTACGGAAGTAACTTACTTTGAAAATAAAGAAATTAAACAATATCACAGTTTTCCATTTGGCGTTGTGACCTTGAAGCAAATGTTCTTCCAAGGCAAGGAACATAATGATGAAAAAGCCATCAAGAAAATGACTTCTTTTGTTAAAGAACAATTCAAGAGCATCAAATGGCTAAGTAAATTACGCGTTCCTATTACCGCAATTGGTGGTTCTGCACGTAGTATCGCGAACGTTCATCAGCGACAGATCGATTATCCCTTAGCTGGCGTTCATGGTTACCAAATGTCTGGAAGTGACTTGGATTTGACCCTAGAACTGTTCAAATCCTTATCCATCAGTGAACTGGAAAACTTAGACGGGCTGAGCCAAGACCGGACAGATATTATTATTCCAGCTAATGTTGTTTTCAATGCGCTGTTTGATGAAGTAAAAGCTTCTTTGTTTATTTTCAGCAACAAAGGTCTGCGTGAAGGAATTATTCTCGATTATGTTAATGAACGCGCGAACGGCACAGCATTTACGAAACATAACATTAGTACACAGAGTATTTACCGGTTGGGCCTAGCCTATCAAACCCAAAACCAAGTAGCCGATCAACGGGGAAATTTGGTCAGTATGCTATACGATGAATTTTGTAAAGCGAATCTGTTTGAGAAGGATAAATATATCGCCCGCTTGCTTCAATATGGAAGTTACTTGTACTACTTAGGAGAGTATATTGAGAGCGGCGCTGGCTCCCAACACACGTTTTATATCATCTCGAACAGTGAATTAAACGCCATAACCCATAAAGAGCGGATTATCATTGCACTTTTAGCAAGCTATAAAAACCGCTCGTTATTCAATCAATATTTAGAACCCTTTAATGACTGGTTTACGGTGAGTTTTATTGACCAGCTCAAAGCATTTGGCGGCATGATCAAATTTGCCAATGCCTTAGATGATTCCCATATGAACGTTGTAAAAGATATCAAACTACAGAAAAAGAATGGCGCATACGAACTGTTGATTTACCACAAAGGTTCTGTGATTGCTGAAAAGTATCGGGCAATGCGTCAAAAGAAGCACCTTGCGCGTGTCTTGAAGGACGATGTTGTGATTACCTTCGTAGATATGGAAAGCGGAGAAAAAGAAACAGCAGAACAATAATCATCATTTTTTAGAGAAGGAGGATAACGTGAATGGAACAGTCTCGTTACATGAATCTAGAATCACCTGATTACTACTTCAACCGTGAGCTTAGTTGGCTGGACTTCAATCTTCGGGTTCTGGAAGAAGCAAATGACCCTTCTAATCCTCTATTAGAACGAGTAAACTTTTTGTCGATCGGCAGCTCTAACTTGGATGAGTTCTTTATGATTCGAGTTGCTGGATTGCAAGACCAACTGAAGTTTGGTTATTCCTATCCTGACACAAAAACGCAGCTTACCGCAGATGAGCAATTAGAGGCCATTTCAAAAAAGAACCGCCGGAATGTTACCTTACAATATCAAATGCTTAACCAAATGAAAGCAGAGCTAGCAAAGGAAGGTATTTATTTTACAGAAGTCGTTGACTTAAACGACTCCGAACGTGCGGAAGTAGAAGCCTACTTTCAAAAAAGCATTTTCCCTGCTCTGACTCCACTAGGGATCGATGCGTATCGTGTCTTTCCCAACTTGAACAATAAACTCCTTCATCTGTTTGTTCATTTATCGAATAAGAAGGAGCGTCATATTGCCGTTGTCCCTATTTCTCCTTTATTGAATCGTCCATATATTCTTCAAGGAGAAAATGGTACGAAAATACTCTTATTGGAAGACATCATCCGCTCTTTTCTAGATGCCCTTTTCCCTGGATATGAAATTGAGAATGTTTTCTCCTTTCGAATTACTCGAAATGCTGATTTCGATATTCATGAAGAAGACGCTGAAGATTTACTTTCTGTAATTGAAGACTATTTGAAGCAGCGAAAAAACGGTGTTGCAGTAAGGTTGGAAATTGATACACGAACTTCAAATGAATATTTAGCAGAGAGTGTTGAATTCTTGAAGAACGAACTGGAACTAAAGGACCGGGACGTATACTACTTTGATGGACCGCTTGATTTAACGGTGTTGAGCGAGATAGCGAGCAGCTTAGAAGATCAATACCCAGAACTCGTCTATCCACCTTTTCAGCCAGCAATACCAAAGGAAATTCTGCAAAAAAATATTTACGAAGTAATCGATCAGCAAGATGTATTTCTTCATCACCCCTATGATTCCTTTCAGCCCATTGTAGACTTCATCCAACAAGCGGCAGAAGATGAACATACACTTGCTATTAAGCAAACGTTGTACCGGGTCTCGAGCCATTCCCCTATTGTCGCCGCGTTAAAGCAAGCGGCAGAGAATGGTATCCAAGTAACGGTCTTGGTTGAATTAAAAGCTCGTTTTGACGAAGAAAACAATGTACATTGGGCAAAAGAATTAGAAGAATCCGGTGCGAATGTGCTATACGGTGTCACCGATTTAAAAACACATAGCAAAATATCTCTCGTTATTAAAAAACAAGCCGATCACCTCGTTCGTTATGTACATTTAGGGACTGGGAATTACAACGATAAGACGGCTAAAATTTATGAGGATATGGGAATTTTGACTAGTAATGAAGAGATTGCAGAAGACGCGACGGCCTTCTTTAACTACCTGAGTGGTTACTCCGAAGTTCCTGACTACAAGCATCTTTATGTATCACCTTATGATATTCGTTCTTCTTTTCTCGATTACATCGAAAAAGAGATTGCATTTCATAAACAATATGGCAATGGTCGCATGATTGCCAAGATGAATTCCCTGACTGATAAAACCATTATCATGAAGTTATATGAGGCGAGTCAGGTGGGAGTGAAGATTGATTTGCTTATTCGTGGCATTTGTTGTTTGCGTCCGGGAATAAAGGGAGTCAGTGAAAATATACGTGTGCGAAGTATTGTGGGCAGATTTTTAGAACACAGTCGGATTTATTACTTCCATCAAAATGGCAAAAACCATTTGTTCTTATCTTCCGCAGATATGATGACACGCAACATGGTGAAACGGGTTGAGATTGAGTTCCCCGTTCTCGACCAAACCATTCGAACAGAAATTCTTTCGATTTTAGACACTTATTTGGCAGACAACCAGAAGGCTCGCGAGCTAGATGTGAGCGGTACGTATCAGTATATCAAAAATGATCACCCCGCCCTTTCTGCTCAAGAAGAATTTATGCGCGAGATGAATGAATAAATAAAAAGGCAGGGACCGCAGTCCCTGCCTTTTTCCTAGTGTCTCTTTTTCGATAGTACAAAGCCAATTAAGAATCCAATAATGGAAGGTACTACCCATCCCATCCCTATTTCAAAGAGAGGAACAAACTTCTCGGCTAAAATAGAAACTTGATCTAATCGGAGGGTTCCTTTTAATCCAACTGGCAAGGCATGAAGGAAATCCAAGAATGCAAAGGGCAAGGTAAACCCAATTGTCCACCGGTACACGGTAGAATGATCTTGGAAAGCGACATGAAAGATTGCTAGTAGAATAAGTACAATTGCTAATGGATATAGAAACATAAGGACCGGTATGGAGAAGCTGATAATCTGCTGCAGCCCTAAGTTTGCAACCAGAAACGAGATGCCGGTAAACAGATAAACATAGTGGTTATAAGCAAACTTCTCCGGGAATAACGTCACGAACATTTCACTAATTGCAGTAATCAACCCAACTGCAGTCTTAAAACAAGCAACGGTAATAATGACCGCTAACACAATCGCTCCAAAACCGCCAAAGTAATGCTGTGAGATCTCTGCTAATGCTACGCCGCCATTTTCACTAATATCGAAAACACCTTGGCTTGTTGCACCAATGTAGACGAGACTTGCATAAATGGCTGCCATCAACAACATACTAAACACGCCAGAAAGAATCGTGTCACGAGCAATGTGCAAGGGCTTCGTTACGCCTAAATTCTTGATGGTTCCCACAATAATAATCCCAAAAGCTAAAGAAGCAAGAGCATCCATTGTATTATATCCTTCCAGGAATCCTGTGAAGAAGGCTCCCTCTTGATACAATGGACTTACTGGGATTTCACTTACCCGTCCCATTGGTTTACTAAAGGCAAAAACAGCTAAGAATGCGAGTGAAACAAGGAAAATAGGATTCAAAACTTTACCAATCCATTTCAAAATTTCAGTGGGACGTAAGCTGAACCATAGTGATGCAATAAAAAACACAAGCGTGAAAATGAAGAGCATCAACTGAAGTTGATCCGCTTGTAGGTAAGGTGCAAATGCTGCCTCAAAAGAAACGGTGGCTGTTCTTGGTATCGCAAAAAAGGGCCCGATGGTTAAGTACAACGCAATGGTATAAAAAAGTGCATACCCAAGACTCACCTTACTCGCTAATTCATATAAGCTGTCTTTTTTGGATAACCCCATTGCTACAATTCCTAGAAAAGGTAATCCCACAGCGGTCACTAACAATCCAAGCGTGGCAGGAATTGAATGAGCGCCAGCTTGTTGGCCAAGTTGGATCGGAAAAATAAGATTTCCAGCACCAAAAAACAATCCAAACAACATCGATCCGATAAATACGTATTCTTTTACACTTAATTTTCTTTCCACTTCCGAACTCCCCCTCACTTCCAATTACATATTTGCTGATTATAGCACATTTATGAATAGTCAGACAGGGATTTTCTACCTGTTCCCGGTGTTCTAAAATGCTATAATGGGTTTATCCGATGTGAAGTGGTGTATAAGGAGTGATTCCGTGAAACCTGATCAAATTCTAATGACGAATGTATCTTTACCAGAATCTTTCCATGACGTAGCTCTCTACAGTCAAATTCTTTACCTTTGGAAAGACGCTAGCCATCTATCCCTGTATCACTACCGGAAGCCAGCAATTAATAAGCTGCCTATTTACTTAGATCCTTTTCCGGTTCAAACTGTTTCGCGTATGAGCGAAGCATTAAGCAATGATTTCATTAAAGAAATAACGTTTAACACAGCTGTACGGGATTTTGTATTATTTAATCATGTACTCTATTATCTTGATGACAGCGGGTTGTCCATGATTCAGCCGGAGAGCGCGCAACCGATGTCGAAGAGATTGGTGGAGGGGGACTTTCTTTCCTTATCTTTAAGTACGAAGAACCGTTTGGCCCTTGCTTCAAAAAGCGGGCTCTTTGAATATGTCCTAACAACTTCTTACCAGCTACCTGATTCAAATCCATTAATTCAGTGGGATGACACCCCTACCGCTGCTGTTTTGTGGGAAGGTCATGATTTAATTCAATTGGATGAAGAAGGACAAGCAGTGCAGCGCCTTGATTTTCTGTATCAGAATAAAGAATTGTCGTTGAGTGGACGGTTTCGCGGGAATGCTCTCGGTGAGAGCGTAACTTATTTCAATCCATCCTTTGATTTATCTGAAAAAAAAGAGGATGTACAAGCGATGCCGTTGTTTGATTATTTACCGTCTGAAGAGGTAATGGCTGCGTCTCCTGCTCATTCTTATCAGCCCATCACCCTTCCTTTCTTGCCTCATCCAGCTTTCGGCTCTTCTATCTTGGAGGATGACACGCTATATATAGAAGAAACGGAAAAAGGTCTCTCAATCTTTTTAGGAACCGAGCCTTACTTTTATTTACCAAAAAAAGATTATCTTTCTTTTCGAACATACCCAAAATCACGAAACTATCAAAATCATCTCCATGTTTTGGGAGAAAATCAAACGAACTTCCTTATTTTTTCTCAGTTAAGATAGCTTTTTAGCAAGAATATGTTAGAATTGAAAGGATAAAATTAAACGAATTGAGGAATGCCAAAAAATGATTACCGTATCAAATGTCAGCCTTCACTTTTCTGACCGTAAACTTTTTGACAATGTAAATATCAAATTTATCCCAGGCAACTGCTATGGTGTCATCGGCGCTAACGGCGCTGGTAAATCAACTTTCTTAAAAATTCTTTCGGGCGACATCCAACCTACTACTGGTGATGTGTTCTTAGACCCAAATGAACGTCTCTCTGTTCTCAGCCAGGATCACTATGGTTTTGAAGATCATCAAGTATTGGATACTGTCATCATGGGGAACAAACGCCTTTATGAAGTACGCCAAGAAAAAGATGCCATCTACATGAAAGAAGATTTTACTGATGCAGATGGAATTCGTGCTGGTGAATTGGAAGGCGAATTTGCGGAATTAAATGGTTGGGAAGCTGAAGCAGATGCAGCAAACCTATTGCAAGGTTTGGGTATCTCAGAAGATCTTCACTACAAAAAAATGAGTGAACTCATTGAGCCGCAAAAGGTAAAAGTATTATTAGCACAAGCACTATTTGGTCAACCTGACGTTCTTCTTTTAGATGAGCCTACAAACGGTTTGGATAAAGCTTCCATTGATTGGTTGTCTGAATTCTTAATTGGATTCCCGAATACCGTTATTGTGGTTTCCCATGACCGTCACTTCTTAAATACAGTATGTACGCATATGGCAGACGTTGACTATGGTAAAATCCAGTTATATGTTGGGAACTATGACTTCTGGATGCAGTCCAGCCAACTAGCTGCTAAGCTAGCTGCTGATCAAAATGCGAAAAAAGAAGAAAAAATCAAAGAGTTACAAGATTTTATCGCTCGTTTTAGCGCGAATGCTTCGAAATCCAAACAAGCAACTTCTCGTAAGAAAACACTTGATAAAATTACGTTGGATGACATCCAACCTTCATCACGGAAGTACCCATTCGTCGGTTTCACGCCAGATCGTGAAATTGGGAATGATCTATTAATCGTGAACGGTCTTTCTAAATCAATTGATGGCGTAAAGGTATTGGATAACATTAGCTTTACACTAGGCCGCGAAGACAAGGTAGCATTTACGAGTCGTCGTGATATCGCTACGACTACTCTATTCCGTATTTTAATGGGAGAATTAGAGCCTGACGCAGGTAGCTTCAAATGGGGCGTAACAACTTCCCGCAGCTACTTACCAAAAGATCACTCTTCTGAATTCCCTAACCCAAGTATCAACATTCTGGAGTGGTTACGTCAGTATGCTGGTCCTGAAGAAGATGATAACACCTTCCTACGTAGCTTCTTAGGTCGGATGTTGTTCTCTGGGGATGACGTTATGAAGAAAGTTTCCGTTCTATCCGGTGGAGAAAAAGTGCGTGTAATTTTGTCTAAGATGATGTTGTCAAAAGCAAACGTATTGATTATGGACGATCCAACCAATCACTTGGACTTGGAATCTATTACAGCTCTTAACGATGGGATGATTGCCTTCAAAGGCTCCCTACTCTTCTCTTCTCATGACTATGAGTTCATCAACACAACTGCAAACCGCATCATCGAAGTGAGTGCAAATGGAATGGTAGACCGTTTGGATACAACTTACGAAGAATTCTTAAACGATGCAGGTGTACAAGCTCGTGTAGACGAGTTATACAAAGATTAATTTCATATAACTAGTAAAAAAGATAAAATGATTTCTCCTTTTATCTTTTATATGAAAACACAAGCTAAAAAAAGCGCAAAAAGTCACTACCCATGGTATCATGTAGGTGTTAAAATTTTAAATTTTTAGAGGGCTCTTGTTCTGTTGCCGCAGACCGAGAGCTTTTTCCT
>NZ_JARBEA010000029.1 GCF_028863945.1 Jeotgalibaca caeni
ATTCTTTGGCGGAATTACATTTTGAGTGTACCACGAATGGCTTATTTATTTGTCTAGCTTAATTTTACAATCGACGTCATTATCGAGTGATAAATTGAAAAGAGACGAAGATATTCTCTCGCCTCTTTTTCTTCTCTTTCAAAATAAACACTGCTGTTTGATGGCCTTCTACAAGTCTTTAATCACTTGGCGAATGCAGTCCAATGTCTCGTCCGGCAGCGAATGATCTGCCTGTTCTTTGTTAAAGTTTTCTAGAAACTCCAATCGCATCTTCATTCGATCCTTTACCTTACGTAAATAAGAGGAATCTAGAAAATCTGGCTCATAACCAGGTGTTTCTAGATAACGCAAGCCGTTTACTTCTGCAAATGGCTTGAATTTTGCCGTCTCCTCCACTACCGATTCAATGGATTGCAGTGTCACTTCTTTCGGTATCTTTTTGTCCAAGAAGAAGCCTGTATTAATAATGTAACAGGCCACACCTTCCCTGCTGAGCAGTTGCTTAAAGTCATTGTAGTCTTCTACGAGCGGATAAACCCGAAACGGATTGGCATACGGTTCGATAACCAAGCTGTCAGCTGCTTTTACATTTTCGGCGCTCGTTCTCTTGGTAGCGAGCGTTGCACCAAAAGTAGAAGCTAGGATCGGATTCGTTACTTGCACGAGGGGTGGTAAAGAATCATCCTTCATAATCCAATAAACGGCATTAGTCGGTTCAGTGAAGCGGTCAACCCGGTTCGGGGTAGAGTAGCGAGACTTCACCGTACGTCCGTTTCCATTGCGGATATCCTCCGTAACCAGTACTTTTTTACTATCTGTATCTACAGTCACGCCGACATTCTGCACAGTTATAAAATAATCTTGTTCTCCGTGGTCTGCTGGATAGTCTTGCGTTTTATCGAAATAAGAAGGTTCTAAAGCGATGGAAGAACCATCATCCAAACGAATAATAAAGGCATCATCATGCAAGACTTTAATTTCATACTTGTTGTCATGTTTTGCATGCGTGAGAGTAGACTTCCCTGATCCCGACAGCCCA
The DNA here is from genome assembly GCF_028863945.1 of Jeotgalibaca caeni. Lineage (GTDB taxonomy): Bacteria > Bacillota > Bacilli > Lactobacillales > Aerococcaceae > Jeotgalibaca > Jeotgalibaca caeni. The sequence goes on from NZ_JARBEA010000029.1 coordinate 1,040, forward strand.
AAGAACGCTGCCACGTAAGAACGATTCTGGTCTAAGTAGAAAGCTTTTTGACCACCATGGCACGCTACATAATTATTCCGATGCGCGGTCCCCCATGCCAACGTTAAGGTGCCCTTCTTAAATTCTCCAAAGTATTGCATCCCTAAAATACAGGCAACATTTTTATCTGGCTCAAAATAAGCGAGCCCTACTGGATAATCAGGGTGACGCCAATCCGGGTCGGTATAGATATAAATATCTCCATCTTCATAAGGCTTAGAATTTTTATACATCTCATTGTACGTTTCATTTGTTTCTTGAAAATTTACCAACCAAGAGTACAGGTTGTTTTCTTGCCCTTCTGGAAATGCGATGTGTGCTTTGATTATGAATTCGGGATCCAGCCCTACATAAGCTGAAGTTTTGTAATACGTTCGGTCACGGTTTTGATAAATGACTTCTCGCACGATTCCTTGTAATTTCTCATCTTCCGCCCGATCATCACCAACCGTTCTTCGAGCGCGTGCGGTTCGTCCGAATGTTTTACCGCCGTTTTCAACTAATACCTTCGCATCATCGGGCAACCCTAGTTCTTTTGTATGTTTTACCGGTAAATCCGTTACAATGGTGCTCCCATATTCAGCTGCCAATCGATACGCTTCCGTCAGTGACAAAACCTCTACCATGTTATTACCATAAAACGCCGTCTCAACAGTTGTCCGTAGTTTCGTTAACAAGGGGTTTGTTTTCTTCAGAGCAGATCTCTCATACCGTTCGACAGTTGACATCTCACACCACTCCTTTAAATTGTTACCTTCATTATAAACGTTCTACCTACTTATTGTAACCCCTTCCATCTATTATTTATTCTATAGCGGAACGGAATAGATTCGCATTTTCAAAAAACTCTGCTATCTGAATCAGCACCGGTTCTTGGCCTTTTTGAGCCATCAATTGGACGCCTAGTGGTAGCTTCTCTTCATTCACGTAGAGCGGCAAGGAGATAGCGGGTTGCCCTGTGAGATTCGCCAATTGAGTAAAGGGGGTGACTGCTAGTGACTTTTCAAACATTTCATAGACGAGTTGAGCTGCTTGAATGATTGAAGTACCTTCATCCATTGCTTGTAACCTTCTGAGTAACTCCCTTGACTGGTATTCCCTCGACAAGAGTGGCGCAACTTCAGCAGTCGTTGGAGTCAAAAACAGATCATATTGCTGATGATAGTTTGTCATCACTTCAGCGGCCTGATCCCAGACTGCAAAAGCATCAATATAATCTGCTGCGGACAGTTTTAATCCATATTGATAAATGGCCCATGTCATTGGTTCCATATCAGAAGGAGTGAGAGAGCGATTCATCCCACGCGCAATTTTTTGCATCATTGCAGCCGTTTCGGCACCATTCATTACATAATAGGCTTCCATTAACGCTACACCATCATACTCTGGAGCTGCTTCTTCTACTACTGCACCTTGGTCCTGGAAGAGTTGGATGACTGACTCTACAGCATGAATGGCATCTTCTGATACGGTACTTCCAACTGGTGAATGGACTGTATAACCGATGCGTAAGGTAGTAAAATCTAATTCGTTCCATAAATCAGACTCTAGAAGTGGAGCAATCTGATAGGGAGCTTGAGGCTGCTTCCCTTCTAAGAGATGTAACAAACTATTTGTATCTCGTACTGAAGAAGCTAAAACAAACGGTGTCGATGCTCCGCCCCAACCTCGCATATTTCCAGGTCCTACTACCATTCTTCCTCTACTTGGTTTTAATCCAACTAATCCGTATAAGAAGCTGGGATTCGAATCGATCCACCTCCATCCGATGCTCCAGCAGCCTGTACCATTCCACTGCTGACTGCTGCCGCACTACCCCCACTTGAACCGCCAGGAGTACGCCTTACATCATAGGGGTTTTTGGCATCTCCGTATAGTTGAGAGTCCGTGATATTTTTGAAGCCAAATTCAGGGACATTCGTCTGTCCTAAGACAATAAATCCTGCATCTACCAAACGGGACACTAAATGGTTCGTTTCCTGCGCTCTGACATTTTGAAGCAAACGAGATCCACTGGCATCTGGTAAGCCAGTCATATTTTGTCCTAGTTCTTTTAGTAAAAGAGGAACTCCGCCAAAGGGTTTCCCTTCATTGTTTCTATTTTTTGCTTCCTCACGAGCTGATTCGAAACGCTCATGAACGACAGCATTCAAGGAAGGATTCTTTTCTTTGATAACCTTTATTGCTTCTTCTACCAGTTCTAATGGTGAAGCTATTTTTTCTCTTACCATCCTTGCTTGCTCTGTAGCATCCATCGTCATCCCTCCTTTTCAGTTAAAAAGAGGAAAGAATACGGCTGTATTCTTTCCTCTTTATCTTATTTATTTCTTTTTTTGCTTTCCATCAAGATTAAAGGCGTCGCGCATTTTGTCGAAAAATCCGCCTTCTTCATGGCTCACGGAGTCACCACTTGCTTCAGCAAACGCATGTAGCGCTTCTCTTTGTTTATCGTTCAAGTTTTTCGGAGTGACAATCGTAACTTTAACGTGTTGATCGCCTTGGCCGTTTCCGCGTAAACGAGGTGCCCCTTTTCCTTTTAGACGGAAATTGGTTCCTGTTTGTGTTCCAGCGGGAATTTTTAGTTTCACATTTCCGTGAACGGTCGGTACTTCTACTTCGGTACCTAAAGCTGCTTGGGCAAAACTAATTGGCTGAACATAGTAAATTTCTGCACCTTCACGGTCAAAAATATCACTTTCTTCAACAGAGAAAATAACATAGAGGTCTCCGTATGGTCCTCCATTTGAACCTACTTCCCCTTGTCCTGCTAAACGAAGTTGTTGACCATCTTCCACACCTGCTGGAATGGTTACATTTACAGAATGTTCTTTTTCAACATGTCCATTTCCACGACAAGTTTGGCATTTTTCAACAATTTCTTTACCTGTTCCTTGACAAACATCACAGACTGTTTGAGTCATGACACGACCAAATGGTGTATTGCGTTCCACTTGCATCGCACCTGATCCATGACATTTGGAACAAGTTTTTGGCTGGGTTCCTGGTTTGGCACCGGAGCCGTCACACGTTCCACATATTTCCTCACGTGCATAACGAATAGTCTCTTTTTTCCCAAAGATTGCTTCTTCGAACTTTAAGTGAAGGCGATATTGTAAGTCTGCTCCTTGACGAGGTGCATTGTAGCTTCTGCCTCTGCCTCCGCCGCCACCAAAGAAGGTTTCAAAAATATCGTCAAAGCCACCCGTAAAGCCGTCAAACCCACCTGCACCGCCGCCGAAGCCACCATAGCCGCCACCAAAATTAGGATCTGTACTTGCATGGCCATACTGATCGTATGCAGCACGTTTTTGGGAGTCGCTTAACACTTCATATGCTTCTGCAACTTCCTTAAAACGATCGGATGCATCTGGCTCTTTGTTGATATCGGGATGGTATTTTTTCGAAAGCTTTCGGTACGCTTTCTTTATTTCGTCATCAGATGCATCCTTTGATACACCTAATATTTCGTAATAATCTCGTTTTGCCATTTAATTTCCTCCATATCCTGCTAGAGTACCGGCAAGCAATCAGTCAAACACGTACAGCCCCTAAGGTACTGTACGTGTTCTGCTTCCTGTTATGAGAGGACTTAATTAGTCGTTGTCCACTTCTTCAAAATCTGCATCCACAACATCATCGCCTGTTGAACCAGTATTCGCATCTGTTGCTTGACCTGCTTGGTTTTGTTGAGCAGCTTGTTCGTAAAGTTTAACTGTCAAGTTTTGTACAACTTCATTCAAAGCATCACGTTTTGTCTTCATTTGTTCCAAATCGTTTGCTTCTACAGCAGCCTTCAACTCATCGCGTGCTTCTTCTGCTTTTTTCACTTCGTCTGCTTCAACTTTACCTTCAAGGTCTTTCAACGTTTTGTCAGTTTGGAAGATTAATTGGTCTACTTCATTGCGTAGTTCTACTTCTTCTCTGCGTTGTTTGTCCGCTTCAGCGTTTGCTTCTGCATCTTTAACCATTTTTTCAATCTCTTCATCTGTTAAACCAGAAGAAGATTTAATTGTAATTTGTTGTTCTTTTCCAGTTCCCAAATCTTTTGCACTTACGTTTACAATACCGTTTTTATCGATATCGAATGTAACTTCGATTTGTGGAATTCCACGTGGTGCTGGTGGAATATCGGTTAATTGGAAGCGTCCTAATGTTTTGTTGTCCGCAGCCATTGGACGTTCCCCTTGCAATACGTGTACGTCTACAGCTGGTTGGTTGTCTGCAGCGGTAGAGAATACTTGTGATTTGCTTGTTGGAATCGTTGTGTTACGGTCAATTAATTTCGTAAATACGCCACCCATTGTTTCAATTCCTAGAGACAGTGGAGTTACGTCTAGCAATACGATATCTTTCACGTCACCTGAGATAACGCCACCTTGGATTGCAGCACCCATTGCTACTACTTCGTCCGGATTCACTGATTTGTTAGGTTCTTTGCCTGTTTCACGGCGTACTGCTTCTACAACTGCTGGAATACGAGTGGATCCACCAACCAAGATTACTTGATCGATTTCACTTTGGCTTACACCAGCATCTTGCAAGGCACGACGAACTGGTCCTTTTGTACGTTCAACTAAATCATGAGTCAATTCATCGAATTTTGCACGAGTCAAGTTCATTTCTAAGTGCAATGGACCTGCTGCTCCTGCGGTAATGAATGGCAAGCTGATTTGAGTAGAAGTAACACCAGAAAGGTCTTTTTTCGCTTTTTCAGCAGCATCTTTCAAACGTTGTTTCGCCATTTTATCGTTTGCTAAGTCAATGCCATTTTCTTTCTTGAATTCACTTACCATGTAGTCGATGATTTTGTTATCAAAGTCATCTCCACCTAGTTTGTTGTCTCCAGCTGTACTCAATACATCAAATACGCCGTCTCCTAATTCAAGAATGGATACGTCAAATGTACCACCACCCAAGTCAAAGACAAGGATTTTTTCTTCACGTTCTGTTTTATCTAAACCATACGCCAAAGCAGCAGCAGTTGGTTCGTTAACAATTCGTTCTACTTCTAGACCAGCAATGCGGCCAGCATCTTTTGTTGCTTGACGTTGTGCGTCATTGAAGTAAGCAGGAACTGTAATCACTGCTTTATCTACTTTTTCACCTAAGTATTCTTCCGCATACCCTTTTAGGTATTGTAGAATCATTGCTGAGATTTCTTGAGGTGTGTAGGATTTACCTTCCATCTCTACTTTGTAACCAGCTTCGCCTACATGGCGTTTGATCGAGCTGATGGTATGAGGATTTGTAATTGCTTGACGCTTTGCAACTTCCCCTACTTGAATTTCTCCATTTTTGAAAGAAACAACAGATGGTGTTGTACGATTTCCTTCTGGATTTGTGATGATTTTTGCTTCTCCGCCTTCTAATACGGAAACTGCTGAGTTTGTAGTTCCTAAGTCAATACCAATAATTTTACTCATAATCGAAAACCCTCTCCTAATCGAAATTGTTCAATGTATTATTCTCTTTATTATTGTGCCACAACAACCATGGCAGGTCTAAGAATACGGTCATTTAATCGATATCCTTTTTGCATAACAGACACGACGGTGTCCGCAGCTTGTCCTTCTTCAGCGGGTTGCACTTGAATTGCCATATGATAGTTTGGATCAAACGGTTCGTTTAGTGGATTCACCATTTCAACGCCTTCTTTTTCCAATGCTTCAACAAGCAGGTTATAAACCATTTCTACCCCTTTTTTCAAGTTCTTGGCTTTTTCATCTTCTACTTCTGTTTCCAAAGCCTTTTCTAAACTATCCAAAGCAGGTAGCAAAGAAGTGGCCAAGTTTTGAGAACGGTACTTGGCAGCATCTTGTCTTTCTTTTGCATTTCTCTTTTGAATATTCGCAAGTTCTGCTTGCACACGCAAGAAACGATCTTCTAATTGCTCATATTCACCTTCCAAGTTTTCCAACTCTGATTGATTCGCTTCCTCAACCGGAAGTACTTCCTCTAATTCTTCATTTTCATGATTATGTTCCGTCACATCGATTCTCCTTTACCTATTGTTTAAAGTAGTCGTGCATACTGTCTGACAACTCATTGCTCGTAAGGCGCATAATTTTAATAATTTGGTCGTACGGCATATTGGTTGGCCCCAATAGAGCAATCAATCCTTTTCCATTTCCACCAACATGGTAAGAAGCGGTAATCAGACTAAAATTGCTTAACAAATCATTGTTTAATTCGGAACCAATTCGAACAGTAATGTCTTCCTCATTCGAAAACAGTAAGGAATGCAGCAACTCTGATTGATGAATCAATTCGTAAATCGATTTGACTTTCTCTCGCTCAGTAATCTGCTCTAAATCAATGTAGTTTAAGAGATTCATCTCTCCTCCTACATAGATTCGCTCATTATCCATCTTCGAAAGTATTTCTCTAAAGATTGCAAAAAGATCCATTTCAGCTCCCACATATTTCTTAATGATGTGGGGAATCTCCGTTTGCAACTTCTGCATGACTTCCGTCAACGGTAGACCTACTAATTCTTCGTTAAAAATATTAATCATTTTTTGCAATTTGCCCTCATCCATTTCCTTCGGCAAAGCAAAAATTTTGTTTTCAACATAGCCTTTGTCCGTCATTAAGATGGCCATATAATGCCCACGCGTAATCGGTACAAAACGAAAACCTGTAAAGCGACTGTTTTTCCGTTCAGGACCAATGCTCACTGCTGTATAGTTTGTCAGCAACGATAGCATCTCAGCAGAAGTTTCAATAATCTCTTGCGCTTCCTTATAAGGTGCACGAATCGATTCTTGAATGACTTTACGTAAATCTTTTGACGAATGGTCATGTGTTTTTTCAAGCAGTTGATCAACATAATAACGATAACCTAGATTAGATGGTCTCCGCCCCGAAGAAGAATGCATTTTTTCCAATAGGCCTAACTCTTCAATGCGCATCATATCGTTACGTATGGTGGCAGGAGAAACAGATAGATTGGACTCTTCGAGTAATGTTTTTGATCCGATTGGTTCGCCATATTCAATATAGTGGTTGATGATAAGGTTCAATACGATTAATTGTCTTTCGGTTAACATGTATCCACCTCACTTTAGCACTTAGACTGAATGAGTGCTAACCCATAATTAAAGTTATCATGTAGGCCTATGTTTGTCAACCCTTTTGTACTTAAAACAAGAAGGAACGAAACACTTCATTTCCTAAAAAAGTACCCTTTCTTGTCAGCCTAATAAAGCCCTCTTCTTCTTTTATTAATTCCTTCTGCAGTAATTCTTGAAGGACATCTTGATAGTATCCTTCCATTGGATGGTTGAACTTTTTCTGGAAAGCAGCCTTATTGACTCCTCTCATGGTTCTTAGACCTAACATCATCTCTTCTTCCACTTTGTTTGCTGCTGTTAAGGGTTGGCGATAAATAATGGGTACTTTCCCATCGCGCAAGGGTTCGAGATAATGTTGGATGGGACCAAAGTTATTATAACGTTCTCCTTTTAAGTAACCATGAGCTCCTGCACCAAAACCAAAATACGTTTCATTTTTCCAATAAGCTAAATTATGTTGGGACTGATAACCTGGCTTAGCATAGTTCGATATTTCATATTGCTGTCTACCCGCCGCTTCCATTGTCTCAATCGCTAATTGATACATATCTGCTTCTTCATCCTCAGATGGCAAAGGAAGCTTCCCTTGGCGCATCAAGTTGTAGAAAATCGTCTTGTTTTCTAGAATCAAGGAATAAATAGAATAATGCGGCAAATCCAGCTCTAATGCTTTCTCTAATGTAGTAGCAAAGTCCTCATACGTTTGCGTTGGCAATCGGAAGATGAGATCAATACTGATATTATCAAAACCAGCTTGATGAGCATCCGCAACACATTGGTAGACTTGTTCTGCCGTATGAATGCGACCAATCCTTTTTAAAATGGCGTTATTGAAGGATTGAACCCCCATACTAATCCGGTTCACACCATAGTTTTGCATAATTTTAAATTTCTCTAAGGATACACTTTCAGGATTGGCTTCGCAAGTGAATTCAGCATTGGCTGGCATAGAGAAAATATCTCTTATTCCTGCCAACAACCGGTCCAGTTGCCGTTCGTTTAAGGTAGTTGGTGTCCCTCCACCGATATAAAATGTTTCAACGGTCTCATCAGGATGAAGTTCGTGCATCAAACTCATTTCTTTTATTACCATATCCACATATTCATCTACGGGCTGTCCTTCTAAAAAGACTTTATTAAAGTCACAATAAAAGCAAATATGCTCACAGAATGGGATATGTAAGTAAGCTGCAGTCATCAGTCAATCGCCTCGTTCATCATTTCTTCCGGATGGGCCATGAAATAGGACTTCGTATCCACTGCATCTTTTTCTAGCTGTGTAATTAATTCTTGTGCGGAGGAAAATTTCCATTCATCACGCAAGAAATGGTGCCAGCGCACTTTCACTTTTTCTCCGTAAATCATTCGATCGAAGTCAAAAATATTCACTTCAACTGTTTTGTCACGATTTTCTTCAAACGTAATATTGTACCCAATCGAAGCCATCCCTTGGTACCATTTCCCTTGTACCTCGATGCTCACTACATAAACCCCAGTTTTCGGCAAACGAATTTGCTTTCCTACTTTGATATTAGCCGTTGGATAACCTAGCTCTCTTCCTCTTGCATCTCCATGCATAACGCGACCCTCAAATTGGTAAAGGTACCCCAACATGCGATTTGCTTTCTGCATATCACCATCATCAAGGGCTTGGCGAATACTTGTAGAGCTGATTTTTTCTTTATTCTCTGCTACTTGCGGAGAAATTTCAATAATATCAAAACGTTTTTTGGCATAGGTAGGTAAATGAGCCATATCCGCAATTGTTTTCGGGCCGTATGTATAATCAAAACCAGCCACAATCGCTTTGGCGTGTAAGCCAACAATATACTGGTCCACAAATTCTTGTGGACGTAAAGTACCAAAGTCATAAGTAAAATCAATAACATAGAAGTAATCTACTTCCAATGCTTCCATTAATTCGATTTTACGATCTAAAATGGACAGATACTTCATCGATTCCGCATCCAACTTTTTATAGACAATGCTTGGATGCTGGTTAAAGGTCATGACGGCGAGTTTACAGTTTCGTTGCTCTGCTTCTTTTTTGGCAGCCCGAATTACGGCTTGATGCCCTGTATGCACCCCATCAAAGTAGCCAAGAGCAAGTACAATCTCTTCATTTGGGATTTCTTCCTCTTGATAAGGATGATGTAAATAAATAATTTCCATACTCAACACTCTTTCATGTCGCAAATTTAAGTTAAGAACATTTTTCGTGGTTTCAAATATCCGTCTTTGCTTGGATGTTTCTCATACAATGCTACCAAATTCGCTTCATAATAGAAAGCAAGGACTGCTTCCATGTCATATTCCGCAAATTCCGTTGTTTCAAGTACGGCTCCATTCTTCACACTTGTCCATAAATCTTCGGTTAAATCAACTTTAGGGTAGTCGGTAAAAATCATCTCGATTGGACGCAAGATGGTATCCACTTGTCCCTCTTCCATTAATTGTCTTATTTCATCCAAGGTCACACATTCTTTGGCTTCAAAAGGACCACTCTTGATACGCGTCAACTGGGACATATGTGCAGGAAAGCCAAGTTTGCTGCCTAAGTCCACTGCCAGTGTTCGCACATAGGTTCCTTTCCCGCACCAAACGCGGAAACGCCAAGATACCGTATGGTTTTCTTCATTGTAGTGCACCTCTGAGATTCGTTGAAAGGAATAAATGATTGCCTTTCGAGTTGGACGCTCCACTGTTTCTCCACTTCTAGCATATTCATATAATTTTCTGCCATTCACTTTCACTGCAGAATACATGGGTGGAATTTGAGTGATTTCTCCTTCAAAAGAGGTCATCATCTCATCAATCACTACTTCTGATAAAGGAGCTTCTACTTTTTTAATTTCCACTATTTCTCCATGTGCATCTTCAGTAGTCGTGGAAAATCCCACGGTGATTTCACCTTCATAAGCTTTGTTCATATCGGTCATGAATTCGACCGCTTTAGTAGCTGAACCGAGACAAATCGGTAAAACACCGTCCACCTCAGGATCAAGCGTACCCGTATGTCCAATTTTCTTCATTTTTAGTATTTTTCTTAACTTGAAGACACAGTCATGACTGGTCATTCCTCGTTCTTTCCATAATGGTAAGATTCCATTCATCTTTCTTCCCCCATTCATACAGCCCATTTATTATAGCATAGTACCACGCATTTCTTGAGGGACTTTCGTCGTATTTTTAACGGATTCAGCGCCTACTCATAAAAAAAGAGGCTGGCTTTTCACCAACCTCTCCTTCCTCACTGATGATTAAAAAACTGAAATAGAAAAATGGAACCCCAACCAATTATAGCCAAGAGGTAGGTCCAATAAAAATAGCGGTGCTTCGTTTTATGGCGGAAGAGGTTCATCCCAATGATTCCTCCGAGCGCACCGCCTAGTATGCCTACGAGAAGCAAGGTCTTTTCGGAAATGCGGTATTTTCGTTCACGTGCACGTTTTTTATCGACTCCGATTAAGACAAAAAGGAACAGGCTCGAAAGGAAAAACCATAGTAACAGAATCGTTCCCATCAGGCTTCGTATTGACCGCTTTGACGAATAATTTCCACGATCACGTCTGTCGCTCTTTCCATACTTTCTACGGCTACAAATTCATAACGGCCGTGGAAGTTCTCGCCGCCAGCAAAAATATTAGGTGTAGGCAGTCCCATATAAGTTAACTTGGATCCATCTGTTCCACCACGAATTGGTTCAATAACCGGTTTAATCCCTAGTGTCTGCATTGCTTTTTCTGCCAAGTGAATCGGACGCATGTCTTTTTCCAATAATTCACCCATGTTGTAATATTGATCTTCCATCTCTACAGAAACGCGGTCTGCTTGGTAAGCCGCATTCATTTTTTCGGCTACTTTTTGCATCATCGTTTTTTTCTCTTCAAAGAGAGCGCGATCGTGATCGCGAATGATGTAGGTCATCTTGCTGTCTTCAACGGTTCCTTCTATTCCAAGCAGGTGATAGAAACCTTCTCTTTTTTCTGTTTTTTCCGGCACTTCATCAGCAGGAAGCAATTGGTCGTATTCAATTGCCAACTTGATTGCATTCACCATCGTATCTTTTGCAGTACCTGGATGAACATTCTTCCCTTGAATCGTCACAACTGCTTGGGCTGCGTTAAAACTTTCATATTGCAATTCCCCGATTGGACCGCCGTCCATTGTGTAAGCAAAATCCGCATTGAAGCTAGCCACATCAAATAAGTCTGCACCACGGCCGATTTCTTCATCCGGACCAAAAGCAACTTTCACATCACCATGCTGGATGCTTGCATCATTCTTGATGATTTCTACCGCTGTCAAAATTTCAGCAATCCCAGCTTTATCATCTGCTCCCAACAAGGTATTTCCATCGGTCGTAATCAATGTATTGCCGATATAATTTACTAAATTAGGGAAATCAATTGGAGATAAAACAATATTTTTTTCTTGATTCAAAACAATCGCTTCACCGTCGTATTGCTCATGGAAAACGGGACGCACATCTTTTGCTTCAAAATCAGCTGTATCCATATGAGCAATGAAACCAATAGTCGGAAGTTTTTCCGTTGTATTCGCTGGTAGTGTTCCTGTTACAAAACCATTTGCAGGATTGTAAAAGACGTCTTCCAAACCAACCTTCTCCATTTCCGGAATTAACACTTCTTTGGCGAAGGCCGTTTGACTCGGTGTGGATGGAACCGTACGACTGCTTTCATCAGAACGGGTTTCATATTTTACAAAGGTAATAAAGCGTGGCACTAAATTTTCATACATGGACATAACTTCCTCTCTAGTGAGTTATAGTTGGTGGTCAAACAGAAATGGGTTGGTATCTACAGAAGAGGCGATTACTTCAATATCCCACTCTAGTGTTTTTTTCCATTCTAAAACCATTTCCTTTAACTTTGGCATACAAATTTTCTCAATATGATGACCGGGATCAATCACGGTTAATCCTGCTGCTTGCATATCATGAGCAGTATGGTAGTAAACGTCACCGGTAATATAAACGTCGGCACCTTTTTGGAGTGCTTTTGGATAATATTTACCCGCATCGCCGCCGCACAGCGCAACACGTTTAATCGAGTTATTCAACCCATTTGGCGGAGTAACCACACGAACTCCTTCTACAGCAAATGATCGCTTGACGTGGTGAACAAAAGCAACCAAGTCCATTTCTTCCGGCAAATTCCCTACTCTTCCTAATCCGAATTTTTCGGGTTGCATTTGATCGATGGTATAGACTTCAAAAACAGGCTCTTCATAGGGGTGCGCTTGATAGAGAGCTTCCATTACAGTGGAAACTTTATTTTCTTCAAGGATGACTTCTATCCGTTCTTCTTCTACTTCTTCTGGTGCCCCTACTTCTCCAATTGTAGGGTTTGCAGAACCTACTGGGGTGAAGCGGCCAATTCCGCTCATGGAATACGAGCAATCTTGATAGCTATCGGTAATATTTCCAGCGCCTGCCTTCGTGATGGCATCTCGCACTTGTTGGGCATGTGTCTTCGGTGCATAGACATTCAACCGTTTTAAAGGAATGGTACGTGAAACGTCCATAATCTCCACATCAGTTAACGACAATGCTTCTGCTAACCAGTCGTTCATACCATTATTCGCATTATCTAGGTTGGTATGTGCCGCATAGACTCGAATATCATGCTTGATCAAATCGGCAAACATTCTCGTTTGTGGGTCTGATAAATCCAGACGGGCGAGTGGCCGATAAATAGGCGGATGATGCGCTAGAATGAAGTCAACGTTTTGTTCAATCGCTTCTTGGACAACTTCTGGTCGTACATCCAGGGTCACCATAACTTTTCGAACCGTTTGCCCCAAGTCTCCTACATGTAGGCCTACTGGATCTTTTTCTTCTGCCAGCCATAACGGGACAACTTTTTCAAACTGTTGGACAAACTCGTAACCGGAAATATTCTTCACGAAATCTCCTCCTCTATTGTCTCTCTCATGTGCTCCACTTCTTTTTTCTTGGAAGAAACATCGCGCTGTGATTGGTCTAGACTTTGTAAAATATATGCTATCTTTTCCAACTCACTTTGCCACTTCTTCTTAAAAATTTCATTTTTTTCTTGGCGTAATCGTTTTCCGAATAAATAGTCTTCTTTTGAATACGTTTCTGTAACAGAAGATGGTTCAGCAACTACTATTTCATAGATTTTATCATTTTCTTCGATAATTTTCTCTTCTATAATCGCATATTCATTTTCAATTAACCAACGACGCAACTTCGCTTCAGCATTATTTGGCTGTAAAATAAGACGAGTTACTCCTTCTAACTTTAGCTCTTCTTTTCCTGCATCAAGGATACGTGCAATCAAATCGCCGCCCATGCCACAAATGGTGATGGTATCGATTTGGTCACTGGTTCCAATGACAGCCAAGCCGTCTCCTAATCTTGCCTCGACTTTATCAGTTAAGTTGGAGCTTTGAATTTGTTTTTTGGCTGAGGTAAAAGGACCAATGACCACTTCTCCTGCTATGGCAAAGTGGACGATTTCCTTTTGAGCCAAATAACAAGGTAAATAGGCATGATCTGAACCGATATCGGCTAATCTAGCCCCTGGTTGAACAAAGGATGCAGCGAGTTCTAACCGTTTTGATAATTGTGTTTCGTTCAATCTTGCTCCTCCTTTCTTCTTTCTCTTTTATCTACTAATCTTATCAGTTTCAGAACTAAAATTAAAGCATCCATCTAGAAAAGCAAAAAAAACGAGACAGGAAGTTACTCCCGTCTCGTTTTACTATTCTCTTCATATAGAAGAACCTGATTTTATTCTAGGAAATCTTTTAGTTGTTTCGACCGGCTTGGGTGGCGTAACTTTCTAAGTGCTTTGGCTTCGATTTGACGAATCCGTTCACGGGTTACCCCAAAGACCTTCCCAACTTGTTCTAACGTCCGAACATTTCCGTCATCCAATCCGAAGCGTAAACGCAGAACGTTTTCTTCACGATCGGTTAAGGTATCAAGCACTTCTTCTAGTTGTTCTTTTAATAGTGTTTGAGCCGTATGTTCTGCCGGGCTTGTTACCTCTTGGTCCTCGATGAAGTCACCTAGGTGAGAGTCATCTTCTTCCCCAATTGGCGTTTCCAAAGAAACAGGTTCTTGTGCAATCTTAATGATTTCACGAACCTTTTCAGTTGGCAAGTCCATTTCTGCCCCAATTTCTTCCGGTGTTGGTTCGCGTCCAAGGTCTTGTAGTAATTGACGTTGAATTCGAACTAATTTATTAATGGTTTCTACCATATGTACTGGAATTCGAATCGTTCTTGCTTGGTCCGCAATCGCACGAGTAATTGCTTGACGAATCCACCATGTCGCATAGGTTGAGAACTTAAATCCTTTTTCGTGGTCGAATTTTTCTACTGCTTTCATCAAGCCCATGTTACCTTCTTGAATCAAGTCTAAGAACTGCATACCACGGCCTACATATCTTTTCGCAATGGATACCACTAAACGCAAGTTCGCTTCCGCTAATTCTTGTTTTGCTTCTAAATCGCCTTCTTGAATTCGGATAGCAAGGTTTTTCTCCTCGTCTCCGGTCAATAAAGATACACGACCAATTTCCTTCAAATACATCCGAACTGGATCATTAATTTTCACTCCAGCAGGTACAGAAAGATCCTCTTCCGGTTCTTCTTTCTTTTCTTCTTTTGTAACGTTTGGTTTTTCTTCCGTTTGCAACTGACGGGTTGTTGGACCGCCATCTGCATCTACGACGCTCACACCATTATCTTCCATTGTTTGGATCAATTTATCCATCTGATCTGCATCCAATTGGAAAGGTGTAGCTACTTTATCCGTAAGTTCATCATAGAAAATGGAACCTAAAAGCTTATGCTCTTTGATAACTGCATTGGTAACTTCTTCCATGGTAAGGCCTTGTTCATTTTTTTTAATCGACATAAAATGATTCCTCCATTTCAATACGGATTACTGCTTTGTTTGCTTTAATTCTCGGGTAAGTACGATGTACTCTTCTAAAAGCTGTTTCGCCCGTTCTTTATCTTGATCCCGATTTGCCTCTTTAATGGCATTTTTCTTTTGTTGGATGCGTGTATGCAGCGACTGAGAGCCAATCACACCAATTAAATCGGTTATTTCCTGAGGAGAAAGATCCGCCTGCAGATCAATCATTTCAATCTCAATTACCTTCTCAATCAACTTTACATCCTTTACCCAGTCCAAGAACGCATCGATATGACCGACCTCCTCCATTTCATCATGAAAGGCATCGTACAACATATAAATCGTCTGATGCGTTTCATCGGTAAAATGGAAATCAGGACTCAATTCCCGCAAGTAAGACCACGCTTCTTCATGATGGAATAAGCGGTATAGCAGTTGCCGTTCGCTGACTTCAACCAAGTTGTATTTTTTCTTCACAGAAGGTTGGATGGTTGTTACGATGGGTTCTTCTTTGGCTTGCTTGCGTTCTTTTGTCTGGTTTTTCAGATGATCTTTTTGATATTCTTGAAGCTGCTTCTTTAATACATTAGCATCCATATCAAAGTCTTGCGCTAATTCATTCAAGTACATTTCACGTTCAATGATGGAATCAACTTTCACTAACAACTTCACCATTTGTTCCAAATAGTGAATGCGATCTTTCTCTGAATCCA
This sequence comes from Jeotgalibaca caeni, assembly GCF_028863945.1. Lineage (GTDB taxonomy): Bacteria > Bacillota > Bacilli > Lactobacillales > Aerococcaceae > Jeotgalibaca > Jeotgalibaca caeni. The sequence goes on from NZ_JARBEA010000029.1 coordinate 16,780, forward strand.
TATTGATCTGACTGCGTAAATACCTGCCTTGAAAATGGAAGATGGTTTCTCTTTGTGTCGTGATTGCATGTCGAAAGGCTTCTGCGCCTTTTGCTTGAATGTAATCATCTGGATCCATCCCAGGCGGCAAGGGAAAGACGGACAAATCGAACCGATTGCCTACTTGAAGTAAATCAATCGCCTTCTTTGTCGCCTCGATTCCTGCACGATCTCCATCATAAGAAATGACGACTGAGTCGACAAGCTTATTCATCATCCGAATTTGCTCATCCGTTAAGGAAGTCCCCATTGAAGCCACACCGTTTGTCACACCGGCTTGAAAGGCAGAGATTACATCCATGTATCCTTCAAATAAGATAACTTCTGAAGTCTTACGCATCTCTTTACGCGCTTTATCCAAGTTAAAGAGAAAGTTGCGCTTTGAGAAAATGATGGTTTCCGGACTGTTTAGATACTTTGCTTCATGATAGTCAGACTGAACGGGTTCCTCATTCGGCAACATTCGTCCCGAAAAGGCGACCGTTCGTCCTTTTTCATCTCTCAACGGAAACATAATCCGTGCTGCAAAGCGGTCCAATAATTCCCCATTCTCACTGCGGTCCGTAAAAATACCTGACTCTTGTAATGCTTCATGGTTGAAATTTTGTTTAGCTAAGATTTGCTGGGTCGTTAACTTATTTGGAGGAGAGAATCCTACTTGGAATTCTTTTAATAATTCTTCGGTGAATCCTCGTTGTTTTAAGTAAGCCAGCGCCCCTTCACCCGTCACTGTATTCATCAAAACCTGATGATAAAAAGCTACTGCCGCTTCATGAATCGCAATGAGCTGTTCTTTTTTGTTGTGCAACGGACTGCGAGGTTCAGAATCGTTCAACTGAAGGTCAAGCGGGATTTCCGCAATTTCTGCAGTTTTTTGAACGGCTTCTATAAAGCCAATCCCTTCAACTTCCATTAAAAATGAAAAAACATTTCCCCCTCGCCCACAACTAAAGCAATGAAAAATTTGTTTCTCATCCGTTACAGAAAAGGAAGGAGTTCGTTCATCATGAAATGGACAAAAACCAAAGTAGTTCTTTCCCCGTTTTTTTAATTGTACGTACTGACTAACCACATCGACGATATTCGTTTCGGTGCGGATTTTATTGATGGTCTCTTCCGGAACTCGAGTTGCCAATGACACCACCTCTTTTAAGTGTTACATTCGAAAATGTGCATAAATATACAACTTAAATTATACCAAATAATTGCCTCTTTAGCAATGGACGCGTACCAAAGAAGATGAAAATAGTAGTATAGTCCCTTACGGAATTACACTACTACTTCATCACCTTCGTTCAAGGCTAACTTAAATATTGTTGAATCACTTTCCAAGCTTGTTCTTTTCCTTCTCCCGTTTCACTAGAGAAGAGGATCAGATGATTGTCACTTGGCAGTTGAAGAGTTTTTTTCGTTTGCGCAGCATGTTGGTTCCATTTCCCACGCGGAATTTTATCAATCTTCGTGGCTAAAACCGTGTAAGGAATTTGATAAAAATCAATAAATTCCTTCATCATGACATCATCTGCAGTAGGTGGGTGTCGGAAATCGACGACTAAAAAGACGTGTTTTAGTACATCTCGTTGGGTGAAATACGTTTCTAGCATTTCGCCCCATTTTGCACGTTCCGTTTTGGATACTTTTGCGTACCCATATCCCGGAACATCCACAAAATAAAATTCTTTGTTAATCAGATAGTAATTCAAGGTCTGGGTTTTCCCAGGTTTACTTGAGGTTCGAGCCAATGCCTTCCGGTTAATCATCTTATTAATAAAAGAAGATTTCCCTACATTTGACCGGCCTGCAAGAGCAATTTCTGGAAGCCCCGTATCCGGGTACTGTTTCGGTGTAACAGCGCTAATAATAATCTCAGCGTCATGTACTTGCATGTTTTTCACTTCCTTTGGAATAAAATCGAGGAAAAAACCAATGTATGGAAAATTCCGATACATTGGTTTTTTGTCCTTTATTAGCTAATGAGACGTTGATCGTCGCCGTATAGAAGTGGTTTTCCTTCTCCGTCAATGATGTCTTCTGTAATAATCACCTTGGAAATTTCATCACGACTAGGGATTTCATACATAATATCCAACATAACATTTTCAATGATAGAACGTAGTCCCCGTGCTCCTGTATTGCGGTCGATTGCTTTCTTAGCAATTTTTTGCAAAGCAGTTTCTTCAAACTCAAGCGTAACTCCGTCGATATCCAATAGTTTTTGATATTGTTTTACCAACGCATTTTTTGGTTCCGTCAAAATATGAACCAAGTCAGCTTCTGTAAGTTTTTCCAAAGCAGCCATAATCGGTAGACGACCGATGAATTCTGGAATTAAACCAAATTTCAATAAGTCTTCGGGAATAATTTGTTGCATTAAGCTTTTTTCTGAATCTTCTTTGGCTTTTGTTGTGCCAAATCCGATTACTTTTGCACCTAGGCGTTCTTTAACGATTGTTTCAATTCCATCAAACGCTCCGCCCACGATGAACAGGATATTTGTGGTATCAAACTGGATAAACTCTTGATGTGGATGCTTGCGCCCGCCTTGTGGTGGAACGTTCGCAACTGTACCTTCAAGAATTTTAAGGAGAGCTTGTTGCACCCCTTCCCCACTTACATCGCGAGTAATGGAGACATTCTCACTCTTACGAGCAATCTTGTCGATTTCATCGATGTAAATGATGCCGCGTTGTGCACGCTCTACATCATAATCAGAAGCTTGTAACAACTTCAATAGGATGTTTTCCACGTCTTCACCGACATATCCTGCTTCCGTCAAGCTCGTTGCATCTGCAATCGCGAAAGGAACATTCAAAATACGTGCCAACGTTTGAGCTAAGAAGGTTTTTCCTGATCCAGTAGGACCAATCAGGCAGATATTACTTTTTTGTAATTCTACTTCGTCTTCTTTTTGGCTAGGTGCTTGGCTGATTCGTTTGTAATGGTTGTAAACAGCAACAGACAGAGTCTTCTTCGCTACATCTTGCCCAATTACATATTCACTAAGAATTTTACGAATTTCTTGTGGTTTTGGAATGTCCGTAAACTCTACTTCTTCTGTGTTGTAAATTTCTTCATCAATTATTTCCTTACATAAGTCAATACACTCATTACAAATGTATACATCTGGTCCAGCAATGATTTTCTTTACTTGATCAGAAGACTTTCCACAAAAGGAACAGTGAATGCTCGTGCCGTCATCTCGAAACATTTGCATTCTCCTTTCTATTATTTAAGTATCTCTTGTTTAGCTCCCCATTCACTCGGGGACTCATTTAAGAATGCAATTTATCTTAACATATTCTGACCAAATAAAAAAGTATTTTGTCTCTACCTGCTGTTTCGGGGTATTTCCCCTTTATCCTAAACAAAAGGGACACCTGCTACACGCAATGTCCCTTTTGAGTTTTACTTATCTCGATTATGCTTCAACAGCAGAGTCAGTTACGATTGCCATTGCTTTTTTCATCTTGATGTCGTTTGTCAACATGTCGTTGCTTACCAATCCACGAACCCGTTCTGCATCCATGTTGTATTGGCCTGCTAATGTTTGAATTTCTTCAGCAATTTCTTCTTCTGTTACTTCGATGTTCTCAGCTTTGATAATTTCTTCCAAAACTAGTGTTGTTTTTGTGCGAACATCTGCGTCAACTTCCATTTGTTTATGCAAGTCTTGTTCAGTTGTTCCAGTAATTTGATAGTACAATTCAGGAGAGATTCCTTGTCTTTGCATATCGTTCAAGAACAAGTCCATTTGACGGTGTACTTCGTCATGAACCATTACGTATGGTAGGTCAACTACTTCAGCGTTCTCTACTGCTTTGCTGATTGCTTCGTCTTGGACTGCTTCATCAGCTGCTGCATTCTTGCTGTCTTCTAGTTCTTTACGGATTTTAGCTTTCAATTCGTCCAAAGTTTCAACGGTTTCGTCTACGTCTTTAGCGAACTCGTCGTCAAGTTCTGGAAGTTCTTTTGCTTTTACTTCATGAACCACTACTTTAAAGGTAGCTTCTTTACCAGCTAAATCAGCTGCTTGGTAATCTTCTGGGAATGTAACAACTACGTCTTTCTCTTCGCCAGCTTTCACACCAACCAATTGCTCTTCGAAACCAGGGATAAATGAATTTGATCCTAGTTCTAGAGAATGGTTTTGGTCTTTTCCGCCTTCAAATGCTTCGTTGCCCAAGAAACCTTCATAGTCGATTACAACTGTGTCGCCTTCTACAGCAGCGTCTTCTTTGATAGCAAGTTCTGCATGACGTTCTTGACGTTGCTTCAATGCATCTTCAACATCCGCATCTGTTACTTCACGGTCTTGTTTTTCAACTGTTAAGTTTTTGTATTCGCCAAGTTTTACTTCTGGCTTCACAGTAACTTCTGCAGTCATTACCCATGGTTGACCTTTTTCCATGCTCTTGATGTCAATTTTTGGTTGTGATACAGGTTCGATTCCTGCTTCTTTCACTGCTGCTTCATAAGCATCAGGTAGTGCCGCGTTCAACGCATCTTCAAATAGAGACTCTTCACCGTATGTCTTGTTAAAGATATGACGAGGAACCTTTCCTTTTCTGAATCCAGGAACATTAATGTTCTTTCTTACCTTTTTGAACACGTTATCCATTTCAGCTTTCATTGTTTCTGCAGATATTTCAAAAGTTAGGACACCTTCATTTGTGCCTGTTTTTTCCCAATTGGCAGTCATTTGCTTTCCTCCAAAATCGTTTCATATTCGCAATCTTCGTGATTGCATACTCATTAAGTTTACACTAGAACATTGGTAATGTAAATAAAAAAGCAAGGTTAGTTCGCTTTACAACTTGAAAAATTTCGAATTGATGGTAAAATTTTACAGACTTGATAGCTGGCCGTCTTTCTTCTTAATAACTTCTTAAACGATTTTTTCACACATTTAAGGAAGATACTGCTACAATCTGAAAGAGGAAGTGAACAACCATGACGATTAACTACCCAAACGGGAAAATCTATCAAGCTCCGAAAGAAGTCATCGAAAGGAAGAAAAAGAAAGCACCTGTTGAATATGGGAAACGAGGAATGAGTTTAGAAGAGGATATCAACGATTCGAATCGTTACTATTTGGAAAGAGGGATTGCCGTCATTCACAAGAAACCAACCCCCATTCAAGTAGTAAAGGTGGATTATCCAAAAAGAAGTGCTGCGGTTATCCGAGAAGCCTACTACCGGCACTCTTCTACAACAGACTTCAACGGGATATACAAAGGATACTATATCGACTTTGAGGCGAAAGAAACAAGGAACAAAGCCTCCTTCCCTCTCAAGAACTTTCATGAACACCAGATTATCCATATGGATCAATGTCGTAAGATGGGTGGAATCACCTTTGTGTTGATTCTTTTTTCCACTTTGAATCGCGTGTTCCTTCTAGGTAGCCAGCACGTCTCTCTCTTCTGGCATCAACAAACCGATGCAGATAAACGTAAATCTATCCCCCTTTCTTTTATTGAAAAGAATGGATATGAGATAGAACGAGGTTTCCAACCTTCACTTGATTACGTAGCCGCCATAGAAAAAATGTTGCAAACAGAAATAAAGGTATGAGGTGAAAAGAATGCCCACAAGAAGTAAAAATAATAATGAAAAATCTGCGCAAACGCGCGCGCAACAAAAAAAGAAAAAACCAGTAAATAAGAAAAGAAAACAAAAGAAAGGCTCTATTTGGAAGAAAATCATTCTTTCGATTGTCGGATTAGGAGTACTTGGTGTAGTAGCTGGAGCGGTTCTCTTCTTCTATTATGTATCCAGCGCACCAGAAATCGACCGGGCGGACCTGACTGACCCCGTCCCTTCACAAATCTTGGATATAGACGGGAATGTGGTTAAAGAAGTAGGCGCTGGTTCACAAAACCGGGAATTAGTTTCGATTGAAGAGATTCCTCAAGTGTTACAAGATGCAGTTGTCTCCATCGAAGATCAACGTTTCTACGATCACATCGGCGTTGACCCCATTCGTATCTTGGGTGCAGCCTTTGCGAACTTACAAGAAGGTGGTGTTTCTCAAGGAGGAAGTACGATTACTCAGCAGCTGATTAAGCTTTCTTACTTCTCAACCTCTGAAGAAGACCAAACCTTGAAACGGAAAGCCCAAGAAGCATGGATGGCAATCCAACTAGAACAAGTTCTTTCAAAAGATGAAATCTTGGCGCTCTACATTAATAAAGTGTACATGGGAAATAATGCTTACGGAATGGGTACAGCAGCAGAATATTACTTCGGTAAAGAATTAAGTGACATTAATTTACAAGAAGCAGCAACTTTAGCAGGACTTCCACAAGCCCCTTCTTATTATGACCCTTATGTAAATCCAGAAGAAACAAAAGAGAGACGAAACATTGTATTGGCAATGATGGTAGAAAACGAAAAAATTACACCAGAAGAAAGAAACGAAGCGCTAGAAGCACCTGTTACAGAAAATTTGGTCGACCATTCAAACGAAGTAGACTATTCGCTCGTTATCGACTCCTACTTACAATTAGTTGTTGACGAAGTTTACGAAAAAACCGGCTTAGAAGCTGAAATGGGTGGTTTGGTTATCCAAACGAATTTAGATATGGATGCCCAACAACATCTGTACGATATCGTTAATACCGACGAATATGTCCTGTTCCCTGACGATGAAATACAAACAGCTGTTACGATGGTTGATGTTCACACTGGTGCTGTTCAAGCCGTAATCGGTAACCGTAAAAATGATCACCAAATGGCAGTCAATTATGCCAATCAACAAAATCGTGATGTCGCTTCAACGATTAAACCATTAATCGACTATGCTCCTGCTATTGAATACCTCAACTACTCGACCGGTCAAACCGTTGTGGATGAGGAATACGAGTTCCAAGACGGAAATCCGTTGTATAACTATGACCGTCTCTATAAGGGTGACATGACGCTACGTGAATCTCTCGTAGATTCCAGAAATGTTCCAGCAGCTAAATTGCTTCAAGAAGTCGGTTATGATAATGCGAGTGCATTCTTAAGCAAATTAGGAATCGACGCTAGCACGATTAACAGCAACGAAGATGGTTTAGTTGAATCCAATGCGATTCGCGGGGACATCTCCTCGGTTCGCCTGGCAGCCGCTTATGCAGCCTTCGCAAACGGCGGAACCTATTATGAACCATTTACGGTCCGCTCCGTTACTGATTCAGAAGGTAAAGTCTATGAATTCGAACCTTCCGGTACACAAGCAATGAAAGAATCAACGGCTTACATGATTACCGATATGCTTAAAGAAGTAATCACCTACAGTGCTCCGGAAGCGCAAATCCCTGGCCTTCCTCATGCTGGTAAAACAGGAACTTCTAACTTTACGGATGATGAATTGGCATTAGTTGGCGCCGAGAATGTAGAAAACGTTGGGAAAGATTCTTGGTTCGTTGGATACTCACCAAATTATGCTATTTCCGTTTGGCTCGGTTATCCAGAAATCGACATGGGCAACTATCTAACTTACGAAACGAGAAATATTACTCGGTACATCTATAGTCAATTAATGAGTTATGCGTCACAAGATGTTGAAACGTTCGATTGGGTAAAACCTGATTCCGTAGTTGAAGCAACGATTGAAAAATACTCGAAGCCGCTCGCGAAGCCAGGTCCAAATACTCCTGCAAATATGCAGATTACCGAATTATTTGTCCAAGGAACAGCGCCAACACAAGTATCTAAAAAATATGGAGAAGCCTTTAAAGCTCCAACAGGTTTGAAAGCAAGCTACGATCAAAACAAAAAAGAATTAAAAGTTTCATGGGATGCGTATGCTCTGGCAGAAGGTGACAACCGGACGCCACAATTCACGGTTACAGTAGGAGGACAATCACAGACGACTACTGCAACTGAAGTAACCCTTGCAAACCCAGCTCCTGGAAATGTAACTATTTCCTTAGTAGCTAAAATCGGATCGACAACCTCTCCTGGTGCTTCCATTACCATCAGTATTGCGCAACCAGAAGATGAGAAAGACAAAGAAGAAAAAGAAGAGGAAAAAGAAAGCTCAAGCGAAAGCAGCTCCTCCTCTTCGGAAGAGTCTTCCAGCGAAAGTAGCGCTGAAAGCTCCAGTCAAGAAGAATCAAGTGAATCAGAAGCAGAGGAACCTGAAGAACCTGCAGCAGATGAAGAAACAAGTGAAGAAGCTGCTTCCAGCGATGAAGCAGCTTAGGCATAAAAAAAGGGGTCGGAACTTTTTCCGCCTCTTTTTTTATTGCTAATCGTTGTGATACGTTAACAATATTTCATCCTAGCGCAACGGAAGAATCTGTTCCGTTGCGCTAGCTGATACCAATCGCACCCTATCACAATGATAATGGCTTTATCGTTGTGATAGCGAAACGTTTGCTCCCTCTATCAAAGCGAAAGATTTACACAGAACCAATGATCAACGCAAAAAAAAATACAAGAAAATAGCTCTCGCCACCCATTAAAAAGAGTTGCGAGAGCTACTTTCGTTTCTTATTTTTTGATTTTTTCCTAGACTGTTTTGACAAAAATAAATTATCGCGCACCAACTGCACGCAAAATGTAATCACATGCTTCACAATCCGGTTTCCGGGCTGTGCAACGATACCGACCATAAAAAATCAAACGATGATGCGCGATACCCCAGATTTCAGATGGAAGCTTCTCCATCAATGTTTGTTCTACTTCTAAGACATTCGCTTCTTGGGGTACCATTTTCAACCGCTTGGTCACTCTTTCCACATGCGTATCTACTGCAATCGCCGGGATATGAAAGGCGACGCTTAAAACCACATTGGCAGTCTTTCTTCCGACACCTGGAAGACGCACCAGCTCTTCTCTCGTTTGCGGTACTTCTCCGCCATACTCGGCCACCAGCATCCCTGCCATTTTCCGCAAGTACTTTGCTTTATTGCGATACAATCCGATTGAATTAATAATCGCCATAATCTCCGTTTCATCTGCGTTTGCTAGGTCTTCAGGAGCGGGATAAGCCTGAAATAATGCAGGAGTAACTTTATTGACGGAAACATCTGTAGCTTGAGCGCTTAAAATAGTTGCTACTAAAAGTTCAAATGCATTTTGATGATTCAATTCGCACTTCGCTTCTGGAAACATTTCCCCCATTATTTCAATTGCTTGCACACATTGTTCGCTTGTCAGCATCTGTTTCCTCCTTACTATGATTCCAACCAGTTAAACAATGGAATATCCTCTTCATCATCCCACTCCTCTTCAACAGGAGCATGATGGGATTGATAGAACCGCTTCGACTCTTCTTTTGCTTGATAAGTCGTCTTAATATTCTTTTTCTCCCATGACATCAAAATACGATCCATGTACTTCAGACTGTATTTTTGATTGAGGACCGCTTCTCGTAGCGCTTCTAAGATAATGTCCTTTGAATAATAATCCTTATCCAACCATTCTCCAATGGTCTGCATTTCGATTGGAGTCAATAAACGTCCAAATTCTTGCTGGAACACTTCCAGAAGATTCACTTCATCCTTGTCCCCTTCCGGCCTGTCATTCTCACGTTCAAAAAGGAGCGATAGTTTTTTATATAAGGGGTTCAACGAATAGCGATCAGAAACCATTCCCGCTTCGTCCTTTTCCGAGGTAATGGAAATACATTTTTTTTGAATAAGTGCATGTAAAACGGTGAAAATCTCTGCTTCTTTTTTCCCCATACGCAAGGCAATCTCGCCCAAGTTCGGAAAGTAAATATTTTGGTTGAAGTAACTTTGTAGTTGAATCACAAAAACAAGTTCGGTCTCTGTTAACCCTAGCGCACCATAATGCTCCAATAAGCCATTTCGAATCGTTGTATGCCCTTGATTCAACCAACGTTCAAATGCATCTGTCATAACGCACCTCTCTTTCTTCTTACTTAAAAACAAATAGGAAGTGGAACAGCATCAACGTTCTACTGTTCCACTAAAGAAATTATTCGATTATGGGTAGATCCGGTTCAATAGACGTGGGAACGGAATCGCTTCACGAATATGTTCGGTTCCAGTAATCCAAGTAACGGTACGTTCTAAACCTAATCCGAATCCGGAATGAGGCACAGAACCGTAGCGACTTAAATCGAGGTACCATTGGTAATCTTCTAAGCTCAAACCGAATTTCTCAATTTGGCTGCGCATTTGTTCGTAGTCATAAATCCGTTCGCTACCGCCAATAATTTCACCATAGCCTTCTGGTGCAATCAAGTCTGCACACAGTACTACATCTTCTCGTTCAGGGTGATTCTTCATGTAGAATGGTTTGATTGCTTTTGGATAGTTCAAAATAAAGACTGGTTTCTCTGATTGGTTCGCAATGAACGTTTCATGTGGAGAACCAAAATCATCGCCCCATTGAATATCCTCAAATCCATTATCTTGTAATAATTGAATCGCATCATCATAAGAAATACGGTCATATGGAAGTTGTGTGTATTTCTTCAATACTTCTTTGTCACGACCTAATGTATCTAGGTAATCGCCGCAATTATCTAATACCGATTGTACCAGGTAGCTGACATAGTTTTCTTGAACAACTAAACTCTCATCTTGAGAAGTAAAGGCCATTTCTGGTTCAATCATCCAGAATTCAATCAAATGGCGGCGTGTTTTAGACTTTTCAGCACGGAAGGTCGGTCCAAAAGAGAACACCTTGCCAAATGCCATTGCCCCAGCTTCCATGTATAACTGACCACTTTGTGTTAAGAATGCATCTTCATCGAAGTACTTCGTATGGAATAGTTCTGTGGTACCTTCTGGAGAACTGCTCGTTAAGATTGGTGGATCAATTTTTAGGAATCCTTCTTTGTTAAAGAACTCATAAGTTGCACGGATGATTTCATTCCGAATTTTCATGATGGCATGTTGTTTGGTAGAACGTAGCCACAAATGACGGTGATCCATCAAGAATTCAGTTCCGTGTTCTTTTGGTGTAATTGGGTAGTCGTGGCTCTCTCCAACTACTTCAATATTTTTAACTAATAATTCATAACCTAATGCAGAACGAGTATCTTCTTGAACCACTCCGTCTACAAAGATAGATGTTTCTTGGGTTAAGGATTTAGCGATTTGGAATACTTCTTCTCCTACATCGTTTTTCACAACGATTCCTTGGAAATAATAGTCGCCGTCACGCAATTGGATAAATGCGATTTTACCGCTGCTCCGTTTATTGGTGACCCATGCACCTATTCTTACTTCTTTTCCTACGTAATCTTTTGCTTGCTTCATTGTAATTCGTTCCAACATGCACTACTCCTTCGTCTTTTTCTCGATAAATGCTTTGATGCGATTTACTGCCTCAGTCAATGTTTCTTCATCTTGCGTATAGCTGATTCGCACATAATCCGGGAATCCAAATCCGTCTCCGCTGACAACAGCTACTTTCGCCTCTTCAATCATCGCTAAGGAAAAGTCACTGACAGATTGATAGCCTGTTTGTTCAGCAGCTTCTTTTACATGAGCGAAGACATAGAAAGCTCCTTGAGGCTTCAGCACTCGAAAGCCGGGAATACTCTCTAACAAGGGGAAGAAATGGCTCAACCTTTTCTCATAGGTTTGGCGCATTTTTTCGACAAAATCTTGTTCTCCTTCTAGAGCCGCTAACGCAGCGTACTGGCTTGGACCAGCTGGGTTAGAGGTAGAATGGTTGGCCAGGTCAATCATTTTGCCAATCACTTCTTTATTTCCCAATGCGTATCCGATTCGCCATCCTGTCATGGCATACGTTTTACTCACGCCATTGATGATGATCGTTTGTTTTTTGATTTCTTCTGAAAGGGAAGCAATCGAAACAGCTTCGTTTCCATTGTAGCAAAGCTTCGCATAAATTTCATCAGCAACAATGACAATATCGTGTTCTACTGCCCAATTTCCAATCGCAGTCAATTCTTCCTTCGAATAAATTGAACCCGTTGGATTATTAGGTGAATTAAGGACAATCGCTACCGTCTTGTCAGTCCGATGCTTCTCTAATTCATCCACCGTTACCTTAAATTGATTCTCCATTTCTGCTTCAATGATGACATTGACTCCACCAGCCAGCTTCACTTGCTCCGTGTAGCTGACCCAATAAGGAGCGAGAATCATCACTTCGTCTCCCTCATCCAATAGTACTTGAAAAAGCGAGTAGAGCGCATTTTTGGCTCCTTCTGTTACGATCACTTGGTTAATCTGGTAATCTAGTCCTTCATACTTTTGATAATAATCAACGATTGCTTGACGCAAAGGAAGGATACCTGCTGCAGGGGTGTAGTGATTTACTTTATTCTGCGAGATGGCCTCAATCGCAGCATCCCGGATTTGTTTTGGTGTTTCAAAATCCGGTTCTCCTACTGTTAGACTAATGATGTCATGTCCTTGAGCTTTTAACTCTTTTACCTTGGCGGATGTTGCCAATGTTGGCGACTCCGCTACTTGAGCGATTCTCTTCGAAATTTTAACCATTCTCGTCACTCCCCGTCTTAAATATCTTGAAATTCTCTTATCAATTCACCAGTACGAGCAGAAATAATGATGTAACCTAATTGACCTTCTTCATCTTGATAAGCAACTTCCCAGAACGGTTCTTCTTTCTCCATCCCGATTCGAGCTTCCAAAATATCGGACGGCTGTTTCAGAGCCAATAAAATAGATTTCGCTTCTTCCTCCGTCACAATTTCTTGGGAAGAAAAGGTCCACGTGTTTCCGCCATTTTGCTTAATGACGACATATTGGTACTCCTCTTCATTCGTATAACCGCCTACTGTAAAATACGTGTCTACACCACCGTTATACCAATAAAAATCCATTGCTTTTTCAATACCAGCTTGTTCTTTTGCAATAGCCGTTGCTTCACTCTTAGCACGAACCAAAGGGCGTTGGGCATAAAAAAATAACGAATAGGAACCTAAAATTAAAACGAATAGCACACCAATAAGACTCATGATTATTGTCCGCTTCAAAAAAACCCTTCTTCCTTTCAAAATCCTAACACAGACTTGCTTCCCCTATCATACTGAATTTTCTGCATTTTGGGAATTACTGTTCTCTTATTTTTTTTATTTCTTCAATAACTTGTTGGAGTTCGGTCTGATTTATTTCAGTCTGTTCCGGCAACAATTCTTTTACTTGTTTGGCGTAAGGACTACGAACCAGACGTGTGTCCAGACAGACTAAAACACCAACTTCTGATTCATTTCTGGAAATTCGACCCAACCCTTGTGCGAGTCGAATGAGCATGCGAGGCAAAAACTCTTCTCGGAACACATTCTTCCCAACAGAGCGGTAATAACGTTCCATCGCAAGGTTCTCAGGCTTATTAGGAGCATCAAACGGCAAGCGAGTGATTACCAAAATTTCAACTGGTTTCTCTGGAAAATCAATCCCTTCCCAATACATCCCACTTCCCAACAACACTGCTTGTTCAGCCTCCACGAAGCGGCGATGCATTCGTCTTCTGCTGCCGGAATAGCCTTGTGCCAAAACATCAATGTTTCTATCATCCTGTTCCATTTGGAGGCGAAGTTCTCGAAATACACCTTCCAAAGCTTGATTGGCATTAAACAGAACCATCATTTTTTGTTGAGTTTCAATGGCTAACGAAGTGAGGAATGAACTCATTCGCTTCACCCAATCATCCGTTTCTAATTCAGCAATCGGAGTTAAATCACTCGGTACGAATAAGTGTAGCTTTCGAGCATTCGTTGCCTCATCCAATTGGTATCGGAGAGCGCGCAATTCTTTCGCTCCAATCGTACGAATAAAGTAGTCCGCATTCCCATCAAGAAATAACGTTGCACTGACATATAGCTGCTTATCAAAATGCTGGGCGAGCAAATCACTCAGGTAATCCCCAACAAACCATTTTCCTTTTACTAATTCTCCATAAAAATATTCAGGCTGTCGTTCTGCTGAGAGCGCATAGTAGGCGAAAGGGTCTTCTTTAATCAGCTGGCCCAACTGTTCATGTAGATCTTGTAAGGCATAATGTAACGCATAGGTTCGTTGATAGAAGCTGGAGTCTTTCGAAGTGGAGGCAGATTCCCTATACCTTTCACCTGTTAGAGATACTTCCTGAATATGCTTTCTAACTTTCTGTAAAGAGCGATTAAATTTCCCGGTAGTTATTTGTTCTGGTCCTAGGGAAATGGTTTTTTCTTCTACCTTTTTATCGTTTGGCGAGTCATTATGCGGCCAAACCATTTTGCGCATATCTTCTTCAATATCGATTAAAGATTGATACAAGCGATTGAAGGCAAATTCAAAGTTAATCAGTTCGTAATGGGGAAATGTTTGACTAGCATGTTGCTCCAAATGCTCGCGGTAGTTTTTGACATCATTTGAGAACCGAAGTACGCGCTTTTTCACTAAGGAAACGGGAAAAACGTTCTTTTCTTTTTCTTTGAACGCTCCGGCTAATCGATGCGCCTCATCAACCACTAGGAACGCTTCTCCCTTTTGGCACCATCCACTAATTTCATCAATGTGATGAGCCAAGTACGCATGATTGGTCAAAAGAACGCTAGACTGACTGGCTTTATGGTGATGGTACGCATAAAAGTCGTCTTGCCCCCATTTGCTGGCAACCTTCCCATCTTGTTTTTGAAAAGCGATTCTCTCCAATAACGTTCCAGCTTGATGGCTGGGACTCAATTCTGTTAAATCACCCGTTTCTGTCTCCGTTAACCACACATACAAACTCATCATTACCAATACTTCTGTATTCGTCAAATCGGGAATGCGGATTTTCTCAAACCGCTCCAAATTCAACAAATGCGTTTTACTAGAAAGGGATGTGGTTGTAAAAGAAAATGGAAGTGCTGCTTGTAATTGCTCTACTACCTCTTCCATTTGTTCCTGTAGAAGAAGGGTTGAAGTAGCGATTACTGCCTTGCGCTCTGGGGTTGCATTCAAAATGGCTGGCAGAAGATACGCATACGTTTTACCTGTTCCCGGCGGAGCTTCTACAGCAAACTGCTTCTCTTGATTACGAAAATAAGCTTCGATTTCTTGCATCATTGCTTCTTGGTTATCACGAATCGAGTAACCAAATTTTTCTTGAATAAGCGGCCACGCTTGCGCCACTTGATAATTTTCTTTTAGACGATAAGCTGTTTGTTCCAGTTCAACCGTTTTCTTGCGTAGGGCAATCCCATTTTTGACCTGAATGTGCTCGGGAAGTGGTTTCTTATGCTTGAGTGCCTCTTCTCGACACTTCTCCAAAAACTCACGGTTATCTCGCTGCATATCCGTAGCCAGTGTACAGAGTTTCTCCAGTGTGACATACGGCAATTGGATTGCACGTTCTTTTAGCCGCAAGAAGAGCTGTGCCGTTGCTCTGGCATCACTGAGCGCATCATGGGCATGATCATGTTCGAGACCAAAAAAGGTTGACAAGTCGCCTAAGCGATAACTTTTCATGGTGGGGAACAGTATTTTACTCAATTCCACTGTATCGATTCCTTTTTGTTTCATGGGAGGTAATCCTACAGCTTGGAACGACTGGTTTAAGAAGTGATAATCAAATGCAATATTATGTGCGACAAACGTACAGTTCTCTAATAAACCATACAGATAAGCGGCAATATCTTCAAAATAAGGCGCATTGCGGACATCTTTATTTGAAATGCCCGTTAGGTTTTCGATAAGCGGTGGGATTCTCCCGCCAGGGTTCACGGTAAAGTCATATTCCTGAATCATCTGTCCATCTTGAATCATAGTAATTCCAACCTGAATGATTCGATGGCCTTTACGAAAACTGGACCCTGTCGTCTCTAAATCGACCACTGCATATAGTTCATGAAGGTTTTCCATCTTGCTAAAATACCCCGATTCAACATATCATTTGTTCTGCTCTGTCCATTTTACTAAAAAAAAGCACAGATTAACAGGTTTCTTGAAAAGAGTGTGTGACAAAACCTGTTTACCTGTTTTTTGGTCACAAAAAACTTTATGAACGCTCCGCGTTCTATGCCATGACGGAAAATCACGTGCAGGAGTATAATAGGGATGGCAATACA
>NZ_JARBEA010000003.1 GCF_028863945.1 Jeotgalibaca caeni
AATCAGAGAAAAATTTCAGGCGCAAAGGTGTGTACTTTTTCTTTGCAATATTGTGTAGGAATGTCTTGCAAAACACACAATCTGTACGAACTGTTAAAAAACATACCAAATAATTTACCTGAGGCGATTAGTTATATTATCAAATTATATGATTATACGGTAGAGGAAGTCGCGGAATTATGTGATTTGAGTGACCGAAAATTAAGACAATTGAAAAATCAAGATGATATAGAGCATTCTCTTGATGTTATAATGCAATTCTGTCTAGGTATGAGTTTACCTCCCCATATTAGTTTTAAAATACTGAGATTAGCTGGGTACGAGTTAAGGTCTACTCCTCGAGACGTAATGTATCAAACTTTATTATTTAGTCACTCCAATTTAGGCTTACATGCATGTAATAAAATACTATATTCACAAAATTTTAATGTTTTAGGTAGAACAGATAAACATTATTTTGAAAATGCGGAATGAGAACTGCCGCTTGAAATGCTATTAGAATTGGATTTAATAAAAACTGCTTTAATCAACGGAATGAAAACCGTTGATTAAAGCAGTTTTTTTGTGTTTAAATCGGCACGATTAATGCCGGGTCATAATGTGAGCTTCCTGTGATAATGAAAATAGAAATAGATAATTTATTTCATATTAAATATCATACTGCCTGATATGCATTAAGGGCAAGAGGATACAAAATCTACTCAAGATCTAAGTTTGGTACTTAGATTTTAGTAGATAAAAGTACCCTTACCTTAATGCGCTCATTTTATGGCAGGAGTAGGTCTGTGTACTTTGTTGGTCACAGGCCTTTTTGCTGTTCTCTTGCTCTTGATGCTCTCTAGGCAAGAGGGAGCAAAACAGTGAAACAGTATAAACCGTTAAAAGTGAAATATGTAGGAAAGAGTGGCAAAGAAATTGAGTTGATAATTGAGGACTTCCCAGATGACCAGGAATTAATCATTGCAATGACTGATTCGAATTATCAGGCTGATTGGAAAACAGAACTTCTAGATTTTTATTATGAGGAAAAGCTGAATGATAGGAAACAATCTAGAAGTGATCGACATAGGTCTTATGAAGATATAAGTCGTGAGGATTATAAAAATCGTAAATTACAAAAAAGAGTTATTGAATCGAATATTGATGTGGAGTCCCAGGTATTAAGCAAAATATGGATGAACGAGTTATCGAGTATCTTATCTGACCGGCAGATATATTTGATAAAAAGATGCCTAATTGATGGGGAAAGTTACTCCAGCATCGCACGAGAAGAAGGTAAAGATGAATCCGCCATTCGTAAAGCAGTCAACCGAGCAAAAACTAAATTAAAAAAA
Organism: Jeotgalibaca caeni; assembly: GCF_028863945.1. Taxonomy (GTDB): domain Bacteria; phylum Bacillota; class Bacilli; order Lactobacillales; family Aerococcaceae; genus Jeotgalibaca; species Jeotgalibaca caeni. The sequence goes on from NZ_JARBEA010000003.1 coordinate 1,335, forward strand.
TATTTACAAGACCGTCCGAATTAGGTCCCCCTGGTGGCTAATAGTGAAGGGGAAAAAATCAAAAGCCCTTCGAAAGGAGGAACCTGGATGAGACAAACTCTAACCATTAAAACCAAGCCAAAGCGTCAGCAAGAGATGGTCCGCATAAGAAAAGCTCGACTTAGTCAGCGTTTATGTCAAAAGTTGTTTGGCGCAGAACAGAATATCACTATTCTAGTACCCGGCGATGAAATTACATCAGTCGAAATTAAAGAGGAGGAAATCTTAGATGAGTCAGATGAAACAGTTACAAGCCATCAACGATAATATTCAATCGTTTTACGAAGATTGGGAACACTTTTACCAAGCATTTGTTAGTGAGGATCCTAATCAGATGACATTAGATGAATACTCGATTCCTGATGAACAAGAATCGGTCCAGCCAATCAGTTTTGAGGCAATACAAAAACATTTAGCAAAGAAAGCACAAGAAGGGTTCTCGGATGAAATCCGATTGCTCATTAAAAAAATGGGGTCCAATAAGTTAAGCGAATTAGACCCATCAGCTTATTTCATCCTATGGCATGAAGCGGAGGCATTAAGTCATGACGAATAAGAAGCATGCTCTCTTATCAGCTTCCAGTGCCCATAAGTGGTTAGAGCACCCACCCATTTCAAGACTCGAACAAATTGCTGTCGAAGACATGGGGGTGGATGACTCCAATGTATATGCCGAAGAAGGAACCGCTGCCCATGAACTAGCTGAATTTAAATTGAAAAAGTCATTAGGTATTGAAAATAATCGTCCGGCCTCTGTTTATCACTCTGATGAAATGGAAGCCTACACTGATGATTACGTCAGTTTTATTCATGAACAAATGTCTGAATTAGAAAGTCCGCTTGTTTTAATTGAACAAAGAGTTGATTTTTCAACTTATGTTCCAGAAGGATTCGGAACCGCAGACTGTATTCTCGCATCGGGGGCAACCCTTAAAGTTGTAGATTTTAAGTATGGAAAGACCTATGTCCCGGTGGAAGACAACCCACAAATGAAACTATACGCACTTGGAGCTTTTTCGATATTTGAAGCGATTTATGATATTGAAACAATCCATCTTTCTATCTATCAACCTCGTATCGGAAATATCGCGACATGGGTCATTGATTTAGATGCGCTCCTAGAATGGGCAAACGGTGATTTGAAGGAGAAAGCCGAACTTGCTTATCAAGGTGAAGGTGAATTGAATCCTGGCGAGTGGTTAAAGCATACCAAGATTAGAGCAGTGTCTAAAGACAGAGCGAATCACCACCTTGAACTCAAAAAGCATGAATTAAAAGAAGCGCATTTGCTGTCAGATGAGGAGATTGAAGCGATATTACCTCAGTTAGATGACCTCGTGCGATGGGCTGAGGATGTGAAGGCCTATGCCTACCAACAAGCAACTGATCATAACAAAGAATGGTCTGGCTTTAAATTGGTAGAAGGCCGAACCACTCGAAAATATATGGATGTAGATTTAGTGGAACAACGTGCAAATGAAGAAGACATTAAAGATATTCATGAAGTGAAATTAAAGGCTCTAACAAAATTAGAGAAGCAAATCGGTAACAAGAAATTTAATGAAATATTTGGTGATTTGATAATGCGCTCAGCAGGCAAAATACAGTTAGTCCCAGATAGTGATGGACGTCCAGCTATTGTCAGACACGATGTTAAAGAAGATTTTAAATAAAAAAGGAGAAAGAATTATGTCAAATATGAATTCAACGAAAGTCGTTACAGGTGAAGTGAGATTAAGTTATGCCAATGTCTGGGAGCCACGTGCTGCCATGAATGGTGGAAAAGAAAAATACTCCGCGTCATTAATTATTCCGAAGTCAGATACGAAAACTATTGAGGCTATTGAACGAGCCATTGATGCCGCGATTGAACAGGGAATTGGAAAGTTTGGAGGGAAGAAGCCTAATAAAGCAGCTTTAAAATTGCCGTTACGTGATGGGGATATTGAGAAAGAAGATACAGAGTACCAAGATGCCTACTTTGTAAATGCCAATGCTGTAAGAGCCCCACAGATTGTCGATGAGTATGTCAATCCCATTTTAGACCGTTCAGAAGTTTATTCTGGCGTTTATGCGCGAGTGTCTATCAATTTTTATGCTTATAACGTGAATGGGAACCGAGGAGTAGCTTGCGGTCTAGGAAATATCCAGAAAATTCGTGACGGAGAACCTCTAGGTGGTGGATCCTCTGCGAGTTCAGATTTTAAACCACTTTCTGATGCAACGGATGATTTCTTAGCTTAGGAGGGGGAGTAATGGGAGAGTTAATTGTTTGGATCATTATCGTCGTAATTTGGTTAAACATTATTTTAGATCTTGGAACGGACCTTATGATCTCAATCCTTAGACGATGGAATCAATATGAGCAAGAAGTAAAGAGGATGAAAAATGAGGACAATAAGTATTGATATAGAAACTTTCTCATCAGTTAATTTATCTAAAGCAGGAGTGTATAAATATGCCGAGAGTGGGGACTTTGAAGTCCTCCTCTTTGCTTATTCAATTGATAGTGGTCCCGCTCAAGTGGTAGATATCGCTTTGGGAGAAAAATTACCTGATGAGGTATTGAAAAGTTTGGAAGATGAAACCATTGAAAAATGGGCTTTTAATGCCAACTTTGAACGCGTTTGTTTAAGCCAATTTTTGGGATATCCACCGGGACAATATTTGGATCCAAGTGGATGGTATTGCTCTATGGTGTGGTCCGCTTCTCTAGGTTTACCTCTGTCATTAGAGAAAGTTGGCGAGGTGCTAGGGCTAGAATGTAAAAAGATGCAGGAAGGTAAGCGGCTGATTCGATACTTTTGCACACCTTGTAAACCAACCAAAGCGAATGACTACCGAGCAAGGAATCTGCCTGATCATTCCCTACAAGATTGGAAATCTTTCAAAGAATATAACCTAAGAGATATTGAAGTAGAATTAGCAATTCAACATCGTCTGTCTAAATTTCCTGTGTCAAGTGAAGAGTGGAACTACTATCACCAAGACCAGAAAATCAATGATTTAGGGATTGAGGTGGAAATGGATTTGGTAGAAGGGGCAATTTATTGCGGCAGACAAACCAGAGAGCATCATCTTCAAGAAGCTAAAGATTTAACGGGTTTAGAAAATCCAAACTCACCGCTTCAATTAAAAGAATGGCTCAATCAACAAGAATGTCCCATCGAATCTATGGCGAAAAAAGCAGTGAAAGAAGCTTTGGAAACTTCGAAAGGAAAGAACAAGCAAGTGCTCGAACTGCGGCAAGAACTTTCGAAGTCGAGTGTGAAGAAATATGATGCGATGCTATCAGTGACGGGATTGGATTCCAGAGCACGAGGACTTATCCAGTTTTACGGAGCCAATCGAACCGGGCGTTATGCTGGCCGCCTGATTCAAGTACAAAATCTCCCGCGTAACTACCTAACTAATCTAAAGGAAGCTCGTAATTTAGTAAAAATGAAAGATACCAAAAGTTTGGAATTATTATTTGGTTCAGTATCTAATACCTTATCGGAATTGATCCGAACAGCTTTTATTCCCAAGAAGGGTCATCGATTTATCGTAGATGACTTTTCTTCCATCGAAGCACGAATCTTAGCATGGTTATCCAAGGAACAATGGCGACAAGAAGCTTTTAAAGCAGGGAAGGATATTTACTGTGAGTCTGCTTCCCAGATGTTTGGTGTTCCCGTTGAAAAGCATGGAGTGAATAGCTATCTCCGCCAAAAAGGGAAAATTGCTGAACTCGCTCTCGGTTATGGGGGTTCTGTCGGCGCACTTAAAGCCATGGGAGCCATTGAGATGGGGATAGAGGAAGGAGACCTAAAACCACTCGTAGATGCTTGGCGTCATGCAAGTCCTAATATTGTAGACTTCTGGTGGTCAGTGGATCGCTGTACGAAAGAAACAGTGAAAGGACGAATGCTCACTGAAACGCATGGACTTCGTTTTACCTATGAATCAGGAATTTTATTTATTGAGTTGCCCTCCGGACGTCGGTTAGCTTACTGCAAACCTCGCATCGGATCAAATCGCTTCGGCGGAGAATCTGTTGTTTATGAGGGAATAGGGACCGGAAATAACTGGCAAGAAGTAGAATCCTATGGAGCTAAGTTTGTTGAGAATATTGTACAAGGTATTGCAAGAGATATTTTAGCTGAAGCTATGTACCGACTCAAAGACTATCGCGTCGTTATGCATGTTCATGATGAGATTGTCTTGGAAGTTCCAGAAGGCCAATCAAGTGTTGAAGAAATATCAACCATCATGAGTAAACAGCCAGAATGGGCTCAAGGTTTAGAACTTGGAGCCGATGGTTTTGAATGTCACTTTTATCAAAAAGATTAACAGGAGGGAAAAGATGGATTTATATTGTTCAGACACGATTGGAAATCATCGAGCTACCATATTTCCACATCAAGTCAGTGTCGATTCAAAAGAAAAATTAGAACAAGCAGCAGCGTATGATCACGTTGCTGCTGACTATGAAAATAACTATCGTTCGGTAGGGAATTTTAAGGTGTCAAATGTTGTTGTACTAGATTTAGATAATGATCACTCTGATAACTCAGAGGATTGGATTGAGATGAGTGACTTTACTACCTACTTCCAAGATGTGACGTGTTATTTAGTAGCGAGTCGAAACCATCAAAAGAGTAAAGGCAGCTTATCAGCTCGACCTCGCTTTCATGTGTATTTTCCGATTGAGGAAGTTTATGATGCGCAAGATTATAAACAGTTAAAAGAATCAATTGTCGATTACTTTCCCTACTTTGATCGCAATGCTTTAGATAGCGCGCGTATGATATTTGGGGTGGCCAATCCTGAAATAGTCCACTGCGCCGGCAATCAAAAGGTCTGCAGCTTTATCCGTCAAGTGCCTTCATTTGAGACATGGAATCATGAACAGTCTTTAATACCAGAAGGGTCTCGGAATAGTACGATGAGCCATTATGCTGGACGACTTTTAATTCGCTTAGGAAATACTAAGGAAGCACGAGAGCAGTTTAATCAAAAAGCATTAGATTGTTCGCCACCTTTATCGGAAGAAGAATTGAATAAGATTTGGCAGTCTGCATTGAATTTTGGAGAGCGCGTGTCTCAGGATCCTAATTACATTCCGCCGGACCAATTTAATGTGACCTATCAATATAAACCCACTGACTATTCAGATGTGGGTCAAGCTTCTGTATTGGCAGAACACTTTTCTCATCAGCTTTGCTATTCTCCTTCAACGGACTTTCTAGTATATAACGGGAGTTATTGGGACGAGTCAAAGTCTCAAGCTGTTGGGGTTGTAAAAGAATTGACGAATAAACAACTTGAAGAAGCAGGAAATAAAATCAACGAATACAGACAGCTTCTGGAAAATAATGGGGGAATGCAGTTACTTACTTCCATGAGTAAGAAAAAAGCTCAAGAAGCCATGACGAAAGACCAAGCTGTTGTCATGCGAAATCTCGAAGATGCTTTAGCATATGAAGATTTTGTGCTCAGACGACGTGATAATCGATACATTCAATCTGCATTAAATGTGGTACGTCATTTGGTAGAAATTGAACAAGGTGAATTAGACCAGGGTGAGTTTTTACTTAATACACCTTCTTATACGATTGATTTAAAAACAGGAGAGATATTAGCGCATCGGCCAGAAGACCTCATTACCAAACAAACCTTAGTGGACGTATCGGACAAAGGAAAGAAACATTGGTTGGATGCTTTAAATACTTTTTTCCAAGAGGACCAAGAATTGATTGATTACGTTCAGAAAATTGTCGGACTTGCTGCGATAGGAAAGGTATACGTGGAAGCCCTTATCATTGCCTATGGAGATGGCCGCAACGGGAAGTCTACCTTTTGGAATGTGATTGCCAAAGTTCTAGGTAGCTACTCTGGGAATCTATCGGCGGATTCATTGACGATGAAGCAACAAGGTAATGTGAAATACGAATTGGCAGAAGCAAAAGGAAAACGTCTCTTAATCTCTGCAGAACTTCAAGAAGGGATGCGACTCAACACGTCGGTTGTCAAAAAGTTATGCTCCACTGATGAGATTTTCGCGGAGAAAAAGTTTAAGGATCCCTTTTCTTATACGCCGAGTCATACATTGGTCCTTTACACCAATCACCTTCCAAAAGTAGGTGCCTTGGATGAAGGAACATGGCGACGATTAATTGTTATTCCCTTTGAGGCAAAGATTGAAGGAAACAGTGATATTAAAAACTACGCGGATTTTCTTTATCAAGAAGCCGGCGAAGCTATCTTAGCTTGGGTAGTTGAAGGGGCACAGAAGGTCATTGCTGAAGATTATAAAATTTCGCAGCCTCAAAAGGTAAAAGATGCGGTTGCTTTTTATAAGGAAACGAATGACTGGTTCCATCATTTCATAATGGATTGCTGTGATGTTAAAGAAGGGCTCATAGAAAAATCAGGAAGAGTCTACGAGGAATATAGAGCCTATTGTCACCGTTCTGGAGAATTCCCTAGAAGCACGACTGATTTTTATACAGCTCTTGCCTCAGCGGGATTTGAACGGAAGAAGACCAATCGTGGTTCTTTCATCCATGGGCTGAAATTACAAAGTGAATTTTTATAAAGCTTGATTCAAAGGGAAAGTGACACCCAGTGACGGCTATTTCTATACCTATTTTATATAGAGCAAAAATTTAAATTATATATAAATAAGAATAGATACAGCCATCACTCACCGTCACTTTATTGATTTATCAAACTTTTGAGGGGGTAACATGAGAGAGAAGGAAATTGAACAGCAATTAATTAGAGCAGTCAGATGTCTTGGAGGATGGTGTTTAAAGTGGACGAGTCCAAGTTTAACTGGGATTCCTGACCGAATGGTATTGCTTCCAGGAGGCAAGCTGGCTTTTGTTGAAGTGAAAGCACCCGGTCATAAACCACGTAAACTTCAACAGAAACGGATTAACCAACTTCAATCCTTAGATTTTAAATGTTTTGTATTAGATAGCACAGAAGATATATCAAGAATACTTGAGGAGGTGATTCGTGATGGAGTTTAAACCACATGGTTATCAACAACAGATGATTGAATACATTGATACTCATCCTGTCGCGGCTCTGTTTTTAGATATGGGACTTGGAAAGACAGTCATTACTTTGACAGCAATTAAGAATTTGATGTACGACTCTTTTGAAGTAAAGAAAGTCTTGGTGATAGCTCCGTTGAGGGTAGCAAGAGATACTTGGCCCAATGAAATAGAAAAGTGGAACCATCTACAGGATCTTCGTTATTCTGTCGTAGTTGGTAATCAAATAGAAAGACAGTCAGCCCTTAAACAAGAGGTCGAAATATATATCATTAATCGTGAGAATGTCACATGGTTGATCGAAAAGAGTGGTTATCAATTTGATTTTGATATGGTCATCATTGATGAACTCTCTAGTTTTAAGTCACATGCCGCAAAACGTTTTAAATCATTGCTAAAAGTTAGACCTTTTATCGAACGAATTGTCGGATTAACTGGGACGCCATCGAGTAATGGTTTAATGGATTTATGGGCACAATTTCGAATCTTAGATAAGGGAGAGCGTCTTGGACGGTTTATCACTCACTACCGCCAGCGTTACTTTGACCCCAATCAACGGAATGGCATGGTCATTTATTCTTATAAACCTAAGCCTGAAGCAGAAGAAGCAATCTACAATCAAATTGAAGACATTACAGTTTCTATGAAGGCAGAGGACTATTTAGATATGCCAAACTTTATAACCAATGAAGTAGTTGTTAGGCTATCAGATAAGGAACGCAAAGTTTATGACGAGATGCGAAAAGAAATGATTGTGGAAGTAAAAGACAAAGAAATTGATGCGATTAATGCCGCCAGTCTTTCCAATAAGTTACTCCAAATGGCCAGTGGATCCGTTTACGATGAGCAAAAAGAGAGTGTCTGGCTTCATGACCGTAAGTTAGATGCCCTAGAAGATCTTGTCGAGGCTGCGAATGGAAAACCACTTTTGGTAGTCTATTGGTTCAAACATGACTTAACTCGTATCACCCAACGATTTGATGTGAAGGTATTAAAGACGCAACAAGACTTTCAAGATTGGAATAAAGGATTAATCCCAATCGCTTTGATTCATCCAGCTAGTGCTGGTCATGGTTTAAACTTACAAGCAGGAGGCTCTACTTTAGTTTGGTTTTCATTAACTTGGTCCTTAGAACTTTACCAACAAACCAACGCGCGGCTCTATCGGCAAGGACAAAAGGAGTCAGTTGTAGTCCATCACATTATCACTGAGGATACGATTGATGAGGATGTTATGAAAGCATTAAGGTTAAAAGATAAATTTCAAAATCAATTAATGGAAGCTGTCAAAGCGGAATTGGAGGTAAGTTAGATTGAATGCTAAAGAATATTTACAACAAGCTTTTTACTTAGATCAACGTATTAATTCAAAACTAGAACAAGTCGACCAATTAAGACTTTTAGCGACTAAAGCAACGTCTACTTTATCAGACATGCCAAAGTATCCTCATTCCAAGCAGTCTAGCTTAGAAGAAACCGTTATCAAAATAATGAGCCTCCAAGAAGAAATCAATATCGATATAGATAAGCTAGTGGACTTGAAACGAGATATCATGGTGAGGATAAAGTTAGTAAAAGATTCAGAAGAACAAATGGTACTAGAGAAACGTTATCTATGCTTTCTCCCTTTTGAACAAATTGCTATCGACTTAAATTATAATATCCGCCATATCTATCGGTTACATAATAAAGGATTAGATGATGTGACTAAACAATTTAAATCTTAGCAGTAAATGTCATTGAATGTCAGTTAACTCTTTTGTTAATGTTAAGCTAGGAAAAAAAGATAAGACACGAGCCTATGCAAGCTGAAAACTTGTATGGGCTTTTTCTATGTGGAGGTGAAAGACTGTGCCAAGACAACCCAAGAAACCTTGTTCTTATCCAGGGTGTCCAGAGTTAGTAGATGGACGGTACTGTGAGGCGCATCGAAAGGAAAGCCATCAAACTTACAATCGATATCAGAGAGACCCTGAAAGTAACAAACGCTATGGAAGACAGTGGCGAAGGATACGACAATTGTATCTGCATCAGAATCCTTTGTGTGAGCAGTGTCAAGCAGAGGGAAGACTGACTGCTGGTCAGGAAGTGCATCACATCTTACCGCTGGGACGAGGAGGAACGAATGACTTTACTAACCTTCAAACATTATGCAAACCTTGCCACTCCAAGCAATCGATATTAGATGGGGATCGATTTCCAAAGGGTGTTGAGTATAAATACTAGAAATAGGTTTTAGTGACGTCAATATGGTGGAAATATATAAGGGGAGGGGGAGGTCGAATCTCTCTGAAGCTAAGGCGTTCAGCGGGCGGGGACCCTCGCGTAAATTTTTTTGAATTCAAACAGGGTATTACCCCCTTCCTATTTGCCTGACAGTGGGGCTAATTGAGATGAGGTGAAAGGTGGTTGGCAAAAGATGGTACTAGGCGCGGTGGCGCACGTATTGGTGCAGGACGAAAGAAGAATGCTTTAGTGGACAAGATAAATGATGACCGGTTGAAGGATACTTATATTCTACCCACACCAGCAGGTTTGGAAGCGACCGATATGCCACCCATTAATGATTATTTAAAACAAGAACAAAAAAATGGTGAAAAGTTTTATGTGGAAGAAATTTATAAGGAGATGTGGAATTGGCTCAAAATACATGAATGCGAAGCCCTTGTGAATCAGCAACTCATTGAACAGTATGCGATGACAGTTTCCAGATGGATCCAGTGCGAACAAGCTATTTCAGAATTTGGTTTTCTAGCGAAGCATCCTACGACGGGGAATGCCATTGCCTCTCCCTATGTTTCTATGTCGAAAGACTACATGAAACAAATTAATACACTGTGGTATCAGATTTATCAAATTGTCCGAGAGAATGCGAGTGTGTCCTATGATGGGCCGATACCTAAAGATGATTTGATGGAAAAACTACTTAGGAAAAAATCTTAATTGGAGGATAGACAATGACAATAATTAAAACAGCAGAAAGTGTTTGTGAGGGACACCCTGATAAACTATGTGATCAAATATCGGATGCCATTTTAGATGAAGCACTATCGCTGGATAATCAATCGCGAGTAGCCTGTGAAGTAATGATTACGAAAGGTCATGTATTTATAGCTGGAGAAATAACATGTAATACAAAAATAGGAATCCGCCAAGTTATTAGGCGGGTATTGGAGTCATGTGGGTATGACGCGAGAAAGTTCAAAATCCATATGCATATTCAAAAACAAAGTAAAGACATTCGAGATGGTGTAGATTTAGCTCTGGAAGTTCGAGAAGGAAGTCAATATGACGAGCTGGGTGCCGGAGACCAAGGGACAGTCTATGGTTATGCGACGAATGAAACCTATGACCGCTTACCTATGCCATTATCTTATGCCCATCAATTATGTCAACGATTAGATTCAGCAAGATGGTTAGGAACGATTGAAGGAATCCACTCAGACGGCAAGTCCCAGGTCAGTGTAGAATACAATGATGGAAAGCCGAAAAGGATTGCTGCGATTATCATTTCGATTCAACATGATGAGGATAAAAATATCGACCAATTAAAACAAGAAGTTAAATCTCGTGTTATTCTACCAGTTGTCCGTCAGGATTTACTGGATGAAGATACATTGATATTAATTAATCCGTCTGGTCGGTTTGTTATTGGAGGGCCTGACGCAGATACTGGACTAACGGGTCGTAAAATTATGGTGGATACATATGGTGGTTTAGGTGCTCATGGTGGAGGAGCCTTTTCAGGAAAAGATCCCACAAAAGTTGATCGGTCGGGTGCTTATATGGCAAGACATATCGCAAGACAAGTGATTGATGAGAACTTAGCAGAAAAATGTGAAATCGGCATATCCTATGCGATAGGCAAAGCACAGCCAGTTGCCATTTCAGTAAATACGTTTGGAACCGGTAAATTATCGGACGACAAACTAAAAGAGATTATTTTACTATCATACGATTTAAGTCCGAAGGGAATTATCGACTATTTAAATTTAAGGCATGTTAAATATCAGCGCACAGCTTGTTATGGCCACTTTAATTCGAGTCGGTTTACCTGGGAGCAAACAGCTCATAAGAAATTAACGAAGGAGGGGATTATCAATGGAGATGAGGAAGTTATCTCTTAAAGAATTAACTCCTGCTGAGTATAATCCGCGAAAAAATTTACAGCCAGGTGATGCAGAATATGAAAAATTGAAACGTTCGTTAGAAACATTCGGTTACGTTGATCCAATTATTTGGAATCAAAGAACGGAACGGGTAGTAGGTGGGCATCAGCGACTCAAGGTATTAGAAGATTTAGGGTATGAAACGATCGATTGCGTCCTTGTCGACTTAGATGAAGACAAGGAGAAAGCACTCAATGTTGCCTTAAATAAAATTAGCGGTGATTGGGATAAAGACAAACTCGTCATTTTAATATCGGACCTAGAAGCAACAGACTTTGATGTATCATTAACAGGATTTGACCCGGATGAATTAGATGATTTATTTAAAGATGATTTAAAAGAGGGGATACATGATGATGATTTTGATATGGATGAAGTACTTGGTGAACCCGCCATAACGCAGCAAGGGGATATCTGGCAATTGGGCCGACACCGCTTAATCTGCGGTGATAGTACCCAAGCCTCTACTTTTGAATCGTTAATGGGGGACCGTCAAACAAATCTGGTTGTGACGGACCCACCCTATAACGTGAACTATGAAGGAAAAGCGGGGAAAATTCAAAATGACAACCAAAGCGATGAAGACTTTTATCGGTTTTTATTAGACGTATTTCAACATTCTCACGATGTTCTAGCAGATGATGGATCGATCTATGTCTTCCATGCTGATACGGAAGGTCTTAATTTTAGGAAAGCTTTTAAAGAGGCAGGGTTTTATCTGTCAGGCACTTGTATCTGGAAAAAACAATCTCTGGTCTTAGGTCGCTCTCCTTATCAATGGCAACACGAACCGATTCTATTTGGGTGGAAGAAGAAAGGGAAGCATCTATGGTATACCGGACGAAAGGAATCAACTATTTGGGAGTTTGATAAACCGAAGAAAAATGGCGACCACCCAACGATGAAACCAGTGCCCTTAATTGCGTACCCTATTTTAAACTCTTCTTTAACCAATGGGATTGTACTGGACCCCTTTGGAGGATCCGGGTCAACGCTTATAGCATGTGAACAAACGGATCGAGTTTGTTATACAATTGAACTAGATGAGAAATACTGCGATGTGATTATCAAACGGTATATTGAACAAGTTGGAAGTGATAAAGGTGTAAGCTTAAAACGTAAAGGAAAAGATTTTACCTATTCAGATGTATTATCAAGTATTTCTGAATAATTCCTCAAGAGTTAAACGTTTAGGTAAGGAGACAGGATGAAGCTTCTCTTTACCAAAACAAACTAAAGAAATATTAGCCTGCGTTTCGTCAAGCAATTCTGGTATTTCATTTTCAAAGTCATATCTTACCCAAAATCGATCACAACCTAGCGGTGGAATTGTTAGTGGAAAGGCAGTAATATATGTAGCTTCTTTAAATCCTTTTGCTACTTCTTGGGTTGTCATAATCTGACGAGCGTCATGTAAAACACCAAAATATTCGTTTTGAATAGAAATTTTAGTTCGTTGGAGTACAGTTTGTTTTCTGGAATGATTGGTAATAGCTAATTCTAGAAAAAGAACGTTTGATTTTATCCGATAGGTGTTTTTAACTTCAACGGTTAAATGAGTCCGGTTATCTAACCATTTTGAGATTAAGTTCCAAATTGACAAGAAAAATCCAATGATTGCAATCCATAAAGTAATCGAATCTTTGCTATTGATAAACCAGGTATTGAAAGTTGTTAACCATTGCATAAAATCAGCTCCTTTATTTATAGTATATCTTATCATGTGTAATAAATGCTATTTAATCACTGATATGACTGGACTTTTACTCCGTTTAGAGTGATATATGTACATGAAGAAAAGGAGGGGGAAATCATGCAAATAATGTATGAATTAGAAAGTCGTAAACGTAAAGAACTTTGCGAAGTCATATCAAAGGCAACTGGTGAGGCGATAAAGTATCTTGGCACACCCACATATGCTTATCAAATTGGGGAAATAAAGGTTGAACGCGATGCGACAGTCGTTGGTTTAAATGAAAAAGTCCATCAAGTGATTCTTGAAGCCGGATTTAGAGTGATAAATCAAGAAAATGAAACTGGCTTTGCTGTTTCAGTGCCGTTAATTGAAGCCGGTGAATTGGGCAAATTAGAAAATCTATTAACTGCCAAAAGGGTGCTAATTGAAAAAGCCTTAAATGCTGACAGGGTTTGTTTTGAAGTGAAAAGTGATCATTTAGAATTTCCTTGGTTCGATGAACAACCGGATCAAGAAGTCATACAAGCCACAGTCATATTCATTGAGAAAACCATTCAGTACGTAAAAGAACGGAAATTTATTTCAGCAAAAGAAACGCAAACGGATAATGACAAATATACTTTTAGGACATTTTTACTGGCAATTGGGATGATAGGACCGGACTACAAAGACGTAAGAAATATCTTACTTAAAGAGTTATCCGGAAATAGTGCTTTTAGGTTCCCAAAGGAGGTCCAAAATGGATAAGCGAATTTTAGAAATTATCAAAAAACGATACCCTCTTGGCAGTCGGATTGAATTAGTTCAAATGGATGATGTTCAAGCTCCTCCTGTGGGCACATTAGGAACCGTTGTAGGAGTCGATGATATTGGTTCCATTATGGTTTCTTGGGATAACGGTTCTTCATTAAACGTACTATATCAAAAGGATAAAGTTAAGAATATATATTAACTTCTATTTTTATACAAGATATAATATATTTATAATAAAAAATCATATATTTCTAGGAGGTTAATATGAATTGTGCAAATTGTGGTAATGATGATCAAGATTGGCTTTGTGATGAAGGTGATACAGTGTACTGTCAAAAATGTTATCATAGGACGCTTCTATCGACCGGTGAGTTGGATGAAATCGAGTGTAAATATTGTCATAATATGAGAGATAGAACAGCCTATTATTGTCGACATTGTAATATGGCTCAATAATTTCTAAAACCAGAGGACTCTTAAAGAGTTTTCTGGTTTTTTTTGGGAGGGAGACGATTGAGAAAACTTAAAAAGTATGTACCTACACAATTCAAGGAAAAGACATCAGTATATGATAAAGAAAAAGCGGATTACGCAGTAGATTTTATTGAATGTTTAACGCACACCAAAGGTCAATGGGCAGGCAAACCATTTGAATTGATTGATTGGCAAGAACAAATCATCAGAGATTTGTTCGGCACCATCAAGCCCAATGGGTATCGGCAATTTAATACCGCCTATGTTGAGATTCCTAAGAAACAAGGGAAGTCAGAACTTGCAGCAGCGTTAGCGCTATTACTCACTTGTGGGGATGGGGAAGAACGAGCCGAAGTATACGGTTGTGCAGCAGACAGACAACAAGCTTCAATTGTTTTTGAAGTGGCCGCTGATATGGTGCGGATGTGTCCTGCCTTAAATAAACGCGTAAAAATTCTTGCCTCACAAAAAAGAATCATTTTTCATCCCACTAATAGTTTTTACCAAGTTTTATCGGCAGAAGCCTACTCGAAACATGGGTTTAATATTAGTGGGGTTATTTTTGATGAACTCCATACACAACCTAATCGTAAATTATTTGATGTTATGACGAAAGGTTCTGGGGACGCGAGGACACAGCCTTTATATTTTTTAATTACAACAGCAGGTAACGATACTCAAAGCATTGGTTATGAGGTTCATCAAAAAGCGGAGGATATTATAGAAGGTCGCAAAACGGATCCTACTTTTTATCCAGTCATTTATGGAGCGAAGGAAGATGAGGATTGGACCGATCCAGAGGTTTGGAAAAAAGCGAATCCCTCCTTAGATATTACTGTAGCTATGGAAAAAGTCGAAGCAGCCTTTGAAAGTGCCAGACAGAATCCGGCGGAGGAAAATTCATTTAGACAGCTTAGATTGAACCAATGGGTGAAACAAGCGGTGCGGTGGATGCCAATGGATAAATGGTCCGCCTGTGATTTTCCAGTAGACCCTGAGCGCCTGAGAGGCAAGGTATGTTATGGCGGATTAGATTTATCTTCTACGACAGACTTATCGGCATTTGTCCTAGTCTTTCCTCCAGAAGATGAAGAAGATAAATATGCAGTGCTACCTTACTTTTGGATGCCGGAAGATAATGTGGCACTTAGAGTAAGTCGAGACCATGTACATTATGATCAATGGATACATAGTGGAGATTTATTAACGACTGAAGGTAATGTCGTTCATTATGGGTATATTGAAAAGTTTATAGAAGAACTCGGAACGCAATTTAATATTCAGGAAATAGCCTTTGACCGTTGGGGAGCAATTCAAATGTCGCAAAACTTGGAGGGAATGGGTTTTACTGTGGTTCCATTTGGGCAAGGATTTAAAGACATGAGTCCTCCGACCAAAGAATTAATGAAACTGGTTCTTGAAGAAAAAATTGCTCATGGTGGTCATCCAGTTTTACATTGGATGGCGGATAACATCTTTATTAAGAAAGATCCAGCTGGAAATATTAAACCAGATAAGGAAAAATCATCTGAAAAAATTGATGGGATAGTCGCAACGATTATGGCATTAGATCGAGCCATTCGAAATGCTGGGAAACATGGTTCGGTGTATGAAGACCGAGGTATTTTACTGTTATAAATGAGGTGATAAATTGAAAATGTTTGAACAATTAAAAATGTTATTTCGATCGAGAGATAAGCCGACCAATTTTACAAATAGTCGCTTATCTTTTTTATTTGGCTCAACCCCTTCTGGCCAACAAGTTAATGAAAGGACGGCCATGCAGTCAACAGGAGTGTATGCCTGCGTTCGTATTCTGTCCGAGTCTGTTGCGAGCTTACCTTTGCATTTATATCGTTATGAAGACAATGGCAGCAAAGTTAAAGCACGAGAGCACCCTCTCTACTTTCTATTACATGATGAGCCCAATGAAGAAATGACGAGTTTTACTTTCAGAGAAACGATGATGTCACATCTGCTCCTATACGGAAATGCCTATGCTCAAGTGATTCGCAACGGTAGAGGTGATGTGTTAGGAATGTACCCATTGATGCCTAATCAAGTAGAAGTTCAAAGAGCGAAGAATAATGAATTGATTTATGTTTACACCAAAACCTCTGATGGCTCAGGTAGAGAAGAAAAGATATCACTAACTAGATCAGAAGTGCTTCATATTCCGGGTTTGGGCTTTGATGGGCTGATGGGGTACAGCCCCATTGCGATGGCTAAAAACGCGATTGGTATGGCGTTGGCTACAGAAGATTATGGGGCTAGGTTTTTCGCGAATGGTGCAACACCCGGAGGCGTTTTACAGCATCCAGGGATTGTCAAGGATCCGGAACGGTTAAGAGAAACGTGGCAATCACAATTTTCTAAAGGGAATGTTCATCGAGTCGCGGTGTTGGAGGAGGGGATGAAATTCCATCAATTAACGATTCCACCTGATCAAGCCCAGTTTTTAGAAACAAGAAAATTTCAGTTGAATGAAATTGCGCGAATATTTCGAGTGCCGCCACATATGATTGGAGATTTAGACCGCTCTAGCTTCAATAATATCGAGCAACAATCCATGGAATTTGTGAAATACACACTAAATCCTTGGCTCGTTCGTATTGAACAAGCAATTCACCAATCACTGTTTTTTAAAGATGAGAAAGATACCTACTTTGTAAAGTTTAATGTAAGTGGACTTTTACGAGGTGATTATGAGACGCGAATGAATGGTTATGCTGTAGGACGTCAAAACGGTTGGCTTTCAGCAAATGACATTCGAGAGTTAGAAGACATGAACCATATCAGTGATAAAGAGGGTGGCAATCAATATTTAGTGAATGGCAACATGCTTCCACTGGATCAAGCGGGGGCTTTTTATAAAGAGAGGATAGATGCAGATGACCGTATTTTGGAATTGGAAGAAGACAAATAATGAAAGTGTAAGGGAGCTGGTAATGGATGGAGTCATTGCTGAGAATTCCTGGTTAGACGATGAGGTCACACCTCAACTATTTAAAAATCAATTAGATGAAGGAGATGGGCCTATTATTATTTGGTTGAATTCTCCGGGAGGTGACTGTATTGCAGCCAGTCAAATTTATACGATGTTAATGAATTATCCCAATGAGGTAACAGTTCGAGTAGACGGGCTTGCTGCTTCTGCTGCCAGTGTGATTGCAATGGCCGGAACAACTGTGGAGATGGCACCAACCTCTCTCATGATGATTCATAATCCATTAACAGCGGTGATGGGAAGCAGTAAAGAAATGAGTCGAGCGATTGTTATGTTAGAGGAAGTGAAAGAATCAATTATTAATGCCTATGAACTAAAAACTGATTTATCAAGAGAAGAATTGTCTAAGATGATGGATGCTGAAACTTGGATGAATGCGAATAAAGCCAAAGAACTCGGCTTCTGCGATGTGATTTATCAAGGTGATAAAGAGCTTGCGTTATCAAATTATTCTTTTTCAACGAAGCAATTAGCTCTTGAATTTGTCGCGAAGTTAGAAACTAAATACACACCGATTCAATCATTTTATGATCGCTTAGAGCGATTGAAATATTAGGAGGAAAATTTAATGAATAAATTACAAGAATTAAGACAAAAACGTGCTAAAGCTTGGGATCAAACCAAGGATTTTTTAGATGATTGCTATAAAGTGTCAGATGTCTTATCAGCAGAAGATACGCAGCGCTATGAAGCGATGGAGGAAGAAGTTATTTCTTTAGGTCATGAAATTGAACGTTTAGAAAAACAACTAGAAATGGATAAAGTGATGAACCAAGCTACTTCACAAGGTATTGTCACATCACCGCAGAGTACAAAAGAAATTGCGTCAGGGAAAGCTAGCCCAGAATATGAACAAGCATTTTGGAATGTAATGCGCGGTAAGAATAGCGGTGTTATACAGAATGCACTGCAGGTTGGAACGGATTCAGAAGGTGGGTATTTAGTCCCAGATGAATTTGAACGACAATTAATAGAAGGATTAGAGTCAGAAAATATCTTCCGCCGCATTGCGAAAGTCATTCAAACGAGTAGCGGTGAACGAAAAATTCCAGTGGTCGCTTCAAAAGGAGATGCTTCTTGGATGGATGAAGAAGGGTCCTATGTTGAGAGTGATTTGAGTTTCAATCAAGTTTTATTAGGAGCTCATAAATTGGGGACTTTAGTAAAAGTATCAGAGGAATTATTAAACGATTCTGCGTTTAATTTACCAAGTTATATTGCGCGTGAGTTTGCTCGCCGATTAGGATCTAAGGAAGAAGAGGCCTTCTTAGTAGGGGATGGGGTTGGAAAACCATTAGGGCTACTTTCTGATAATTCTGTGGAGGTAGGAATTACTACTACTTCTGATAAGGCAATCACTTTCGATAATCTTATTGATTTATATTATTCCGTTAAAGAGCCTTACCGTAAAAATTCAGTATTCATTATGAATGACCAAACGGTCAAAGCCATTCGTCAGCTAAAGGATACTAATGGCCAATATATCTGGCAGCCATCTTTAGTGGCCGGTACACCAGATAAAATTTTAAACTGTCCTGTCCTAACCTCTCCTTATGTTCCGGAAATTGCAGCTGGAGCAACCACTGTGATTTTTGGTGATTTCAGTTACTACTGGATTGCGGATCGAGAAGGACGCAGCTTTAAACGATTAAATGAATTATATGCGACGACAGGTCAGGTTGGTTTTTTAGGGTCACAAAGAGTGGACGGAAAGCTGATCTTACCAGAAGCTGTTAAGTTATTAAAACAAAAAGCAGGAGCATAATAGTTAGTAGGTGAATGTAATGGTAGTTAGTTTAGAAGAAGCAAAGCTATTTTTAAGGGTAGAGAATGAAGTTGAAGATAGTCTGATTACTCAACTCATTCAATCCTCCCAGCAAACTGTAGAAAATACATTAAGACACTCATTGACAGAATATGATGAAGTCCCAGCAGATATTATCATGGCTATCCTTTATGGGGTAGCCTATTTATATGAAAATCGAGAAACTGCAGATTTTAAATCCATGATTCAGTTAATGAGGGCGATTCTGTTTCCTTATCGAAATGAGGTTTTTTAATGAATATTACGATCAATGATTTAAACCAAAGAATGAGTTTTGCAGAGGAACGCACATTAGTGGATGAATATGGGACGCCATATGGGAAAGAGTATGTTGAATTTGGATCCGCATGGGCTCATGTATCAAATCTTCATGGTGATGAGTATTATTCAGCTTTAGGATTATCATTAGAAAAGGAATTAAAATTTACAATCCGGTATCGAGACGACATTTCTGAAGATACTGCGATAACGTTTAGAGACAATGTTTATAACATTACCTTTATCGATAATATCCGCTATCGCAATCGATTTATGGAATTACGTGCATCTTTGAGAGGTGGGTGAAGACGATTGAAAACACTATTAAATTCAAATGTAGTAAATAATACAAGCGCAATTGTTGGCGGCATTTTGGGATGGTATCTGGGGCCAATAGACGGTCTACTGACATTTCTTGTTGCTTTGGTTCTATCGGATTATGTGACTGGTTTATTAAGAGCCTACCATGATCATGAATTGTCGAGTCGAGTAGGGCGTAAAGGTATTACCAAGAAATTTATGATTTTCGTCATTGTAAGTCTAGCTAACTTATTAGATGTTCATATTTTTGGAGGAGAGTCCGCAGTGTTGAGAACAACAATAATCAGTTTTTATGCCTCAAATGAAGGATTGTCAATATTGGAAAATGCGATTCAAATAGGGTTGCCAGTTCCTGCCAAAATCAAAGAAGCGCTCAAACAAATTAATCAGTCTGAAGATAAAGATTCGGAAAGTTAGGAGGAATTATGGAATTAAATTATCAAGGTGCTACCTTCGCGTTAGAGGTTATTCAGCTTATATTAGACAAATCAAAAACTTACTTAATATTACCTTCCTTATTAATTACACAACTACATGTTGAAAGTATGTGGGGCAAGAGTCCGGTTGCGATTCAAAATAATAACTTATCGGGTATGAGTATGCCTTTTAATGAAGAAAGTTTAGATGTTGTAGTGAGACCTTCAGGGATTACTGTGACCAAAGGAAGTAAGCGACCGGATAGAGAAGGGGGGTATTATTATCGATATCATTCGTTAGAGGACTTTGTTGATGATTGGACCTACTTATTACGTCCTGGAGGAATTTATAACGTGAGTGGTCAAAGAGAGTTTGAAGTAGCTGTTAAAGGTCTATTTAAGGTGGGCGGTGCAAAATATGATTATGCAGCGATTGGCTATAAGAATTACTTAAAACTAATGATTGCTAGAAGAAAAGCAATTAACGCAGCAAATTCAGGGGCGTTGGATATATTAGATGAAGGAGGAATGCAGATGCCTGTAAGTGCAAATAATATAATACAAGTAGCAAAAAAATACCTTGGTATGACTAAACAATCAACTAACCATAAAAATTTAATTGACCGTTATAATCAGGTGAAGCCATTACCAGTGGGCTATCCTGTAAAATATACCGATGATTGGTGTGATGCCTTTATAACTGTTATATCCGATGAAGCAGGGGCAACAGACTTAATTGGGCGGGAGTGTGGGGTCGAACGTCATAAAAATATCTTTAAACAAAAAGGGATCTGGTATCAACTTAAATCTTCTGAGAACACATACTTACCTTTGCCAGGTGATATCGTTATTTTTAGATGGGATCATCTACGAACAGGCTGGGCACAACACATTGGGCTGGTAGAATCGGTATCTGGAAATAACATCAATACAATAGAGGGGAATGCGATTATTAATGGTGTTTCGCAAGTAGCCAGAAGAAGCTATCATAAGTATTCTAGTACCATTCAGGGCTATGCAAGAGCGCGTTATGGTTTTGTGACATCCAACAGAGGACTTCCTATTCAAGAAGTAGCACGTGAAGTGATTCAAGGAAAATGGGGAAATGGAAATGCTCGGACACAACGATTAGAACAAGCCGGCTATGATGCGGTAAAAGTTCAAAAAGAAGTGAACCGTCAAATCCAACCCATTACAAAGGAGCAGTTAGTTGGTGAAATTATTTCCGGAAAGCATGGCAACGGTCAAGAGAGAATTCAAAGCATTCGTTCACTGGGGCATGATCCAGAACTGATACAAAAAGCAGTAAATGAGAAGTTAAAAAATGATAAAGACCTAATTACATTGTCTTCTGAACAAGCAGCAGGTGGTGAGCAGCCTCAACCAAGAAAAGGAGAAGGTGAAGTCGAAGTAGATGGCGTAATATATTTAGTAACCATGAAAGAGAAATAATAAGATGACCTACTAGCATTCTGTGCTGGTAGGTCTATTTTTTTGCCTAAATTTTTTAGACCGTCCGAATTCATTCATTCTCCTGGCTAATAGTAAGAGGGAGACTAACTTACAAAAGAACTCACCTCTATTTTGGCGATAAAGCAATAAGGAGGAGAACGATGAAAGACAAAATAACAACATCACAATTTTATGGTGAAATAGATTATTTTCTGTCTGAACAAGCCTTAAATGAATTAAAGGAAGTCGGTCTAATCACCGAGGAGGAAAAGGCGGAAATACATCAATTAAACTTAGAAAAATTCAATCCATACTTAAAGGATTTACTGGCCTAAAACGTTGATAGTATAAGGTTTGAGAGGTAATATGTGACTGCCGAAGGAGGTGAGATTATGAAGAAAGTAACAAAAATAGAAGCGGTGCAGCAACCGTTAAATAATAATCGAACTCGTGTAGCAGCTTACTGTAGAGTGTCAACGGATAGCGAAGAACAATTAGGTTCTTTAGAAAGTCAAGTGGCGCATTATGATCAACTCATTGATTCTCATCCAGAATGGGATAAAGTAGGGATCTATTCGGATGATGGTATTACCGGAACGAATATGGAGAAACGGCCAGGTCTACAATCTCTAATTGATGATTGCAAGCAATTAAAGATTGACCTTGTGTTGATAAAATCCATTTCAAGATTTTCAAGAAACATCTTGGAATGTTTAACCGTAGTCAGAGAATTAAGTGCGTTAAAAATAGCTATTCATTTCGATAAAGAAAACTTGAATACACAACAGATGGATGGTGAATTATTACTATCCTCAATGAGTATCTTAGCGGAGAATGAATCACGAACAATATCCGAAAATATCAAGTGGGCATTGAGAAAGCGCGTTGAGAATAATTCCTATCGACACATTAGTGCACCATATGGTTATAAAGTTATAAATAATAATCTAGAAATAGATGAAAAGGAAGCAAGGATTATCCAAGATATTTTCGAAAGCTATCTGGCTGGGGAAGGGACTTATCGCATTGCCAATAAGCTCAACTCTAAAAATATAACTCCGCCTAGGAAAGAGATATGGCGAGAAAGTACGATTCTGTATATTTTGACAAATGAACGTTATGTTGGAGATTTTTTGTATCAAAAAACATACACTGACTCGGAATTTCAGCGTCATGTTAACGACGGTGACGTTGATATGTTATACATTCCAGATAATCATGAGGCTATTATTTCAAGAGAAGACTTTGAAAAAGTTAAGGATTTACTCAGTAATCGAAGTGAAACCAAAGTAAGTCGAGGCAATACTGTCTACCCCTTGACGAAGAAAATAATATGCGGTCATTGTGGAAGTAATTATAAAAGGAGAATTCACTATTCCACTAATCAAAGCAATTACATAGCTTGGTGCTGTCCTACGCATATCAGTAACAAGGAACAATGCCCGATGAAATTTATAAAAGAAACTGACATTCAAGCGGCATTCATGACCATGATAAACAAGCTAATATTTGCTAGAGAAGAACTTATTGAAGAAACGATTGACGCTTTTAGTGAAACATCTTTTGTCACTCAAAACCGATTGAATCTTGTAGAGGAAAAAATTATGGATTGTCAGAATAACATCCAAACACTTACGGAACTCAAGAGTAGTGGGTTGATAGATGTTGAATTTTATCATCAGTACTTGAACCGAATTGAACAAGAAAAGAAGAATCTGTTGAACGAAAAACGAACTGTTCTTGAGGAAGATGAAAATAAATTAATTCGATTTCAAGAATTAAAGAAACTGAATCAATTTTTGAAACGAAGGAATCCATTTAATGAGCATGAGGATAGTGTATTAAGTGAATTCTTAGAAAGGGTAAAAGTAGAGAATCGAGAAACCTTTCATTTTTATCTAAAATGTGGTTTAAGATTTACGGAAAGGAGTAGCCAATGAAAACCTATTACGGATATCAGATAAAACATGGTGAAATAACAGTCGATGAAAACGAAGCGAGAATAATTAGGGACTTATTTGAAATATACTTAACTGGAAAGTCTTTGGTTAAAGTGGGTGAAGAAGCGGGCCTCAATAAAACCCATGGATTTATTGGTAGGGTTCTGGCAAATCCAATATATATGGGGACCGATTTTTATCCGGCAATTGTTTCAATAGAACTATTTGAAAAAGTTCAAATGGAACGTGAGAGGCGAAAAAATAAGCTAGGACGAAACTTTGAGTGTAAGCCCCTTAAAATGTCTATCTCTACTAAGTTTCAATGGAAGGAAAAAGCCAAATTACCACGAGACCCCCTACGAAAGGCATCAGTGCTGTATGAAAGCATAGAGGTGGAAGTATGAAAGATAAAAGAGTTATGGTAATTCCAGCTCGTAAAAAATTACAAGAGGGTGCATTAGATAAAGAACATCCAAAATTGAGAGTCGCTGCTTACTGTCGAGTATCTACAGAAAGTGAAGAACAAACTGGAAGTTTCGAGACCCAGGTTAGTCACTATACGAATTATATTAACAAAAATCCTGACTGGCGATTAGTTGATATTTATGCGGATGAAGGTATTTCAGGGACTAATACTAAGAACCGGCGCGAATTTAACCGGATGATAAATGAGTGTTTGACAGGAAATATTGATTTAATCATCACAAAATCAATTTCAAGATTTGCTAGAAATACCTTGGATTGTCTAAAATATATTAGACAGCTAAAAGCAAAGAATGTAGCAGTGTACTTTGAGAAAGAAAACATTAACACTTTGGATTCAAAAGGGGAAGTTCTGATTACCATCATGGCATCTCTTGCTCAGCAAGAAAGTGAATCTATGAGTAAAAACATCAAGTTAGGATTACAATATCGATATCAACAAGGCCAGGTGAAATTTAATACAACCCGGTTCTTAGGCTATGATTCCGATGATGAAGGTACGTTAATCATTAATCAGGAACAGGCAAAGGTGGTCAGGCGCATCTTTAAAGAATACCTTGAGGGGAAAGGGACGGGACGAATTGCACGAGGCTTGATGAACGACAAAATCCCAACGGGATCCGGCAAACTAAAATGGTCGGGAGATAGTATTAACCGCATTATTAGCAATGAAAAATATATGGGAGATGCCTTACTTCAAAAAACCTATACTGTGGACTTCCTCACCAAAACGCGGGTGGAAAATGACGGGACAGTCCCACAGTATTATATCGAAGACAACCATGAGCCGATTGTTTCCAAAGAAACCTTTCATTTGGCTCAACAAGAAAAGGCTAGAAGAAGTAACTTATATTCAGGCAAACGAAAACAGAAGCGAGTGTACCAAGGGAAGTATGCCTTATCAGGCAAAGTGATTTGTGAACACTGTGGGGATATTTTTAGACGAGTAAAATGGAACAGTCGAGGAAGTAAAGCGACTGTCTGGCGGTGTGTGACTCGCCTTACTGACCATACGCAATGTCAGGCGAGAACGGTTAAGGAAGATCTCCTTCATGAAGCAGTATTAGAGGCGATTAATGAGTTCATAGGAGATAAAGGTAACTACTTGAAAGTTTTGGAGAAAAATATTACCCAAGTTCTTAATAACAAATACGATGAAACAGCGGAAGATGTTGATAATCAGTTACACGATTTACAAAAGCAATTATATCAATTTGCAAATCAGAAAGAAGACTATGAACGCATAGCAGAGCGAATATTTAAACTTCGAGAAAGGAAACAGCAACTTTTAATTGAGAATGCAACCAATGAAGAGAAGCGGAGACGCTGGTCAGACATCAAAGCTTTTTTGAAAACTCAGCACACTCGTCTGGAGGAGTATGGTGAGGGTTTGACGAATCGATTGGTCGAGGGAGTGGTCATTAAGGATGAATGTATTGAAGTCGAGTTGAAGACTAGGGACATAATTAATATTGACAAATAAGAGAGACATTGGGCTATGCAGTGATGCTGCATAGTTTTATGTCTCTCTTTTTGCTATAATAGGTTCGAAACCTAAAACTCGCAAAATTATTAGAAGAATTATTTCGCACGTAAGGTAGTTTTTTTTTGATAGATTAGGAGAATAAAGCGAATAATTATGAATAAATCGTGCGTGAATCGTGCGTGAATCGTGCAAAAAAATCAAGAAATAAATAAAGAATCCCTTTACAAAGGGCTCTTTTTAGAAAATAATCGTGCGTGAATCGTGCTAAAATAGAAAAAATAGAGGTATATAGATGGATAAAGAAAAATTATTAGAGTTAACCGAGGGAAAGAACGTTGAACTAAAAAAAGCAAAAAATAATGTTCCAGACTCATTCTGGGATACTTATTCTGCTTTCGCCAATACTGATGGTGGTCTTGTGGTATTTGGAGTGGATGAGAAAAATAATGAAGTGACTGGAGTAGATGATCCTTATAAACTAAGAGATGATTTGTTTAACTTGCTTAATAACACTCAAAAAGTTAGCGCAAATATTATTGAAGATGAAGATGTTCGAATTATAAATCTAGAGGATGGCACAAATGTCATTTTCGTTCATATCCCAGAAGCACCATATAATTTAAAACCAATTTATCTAAAGAATAACCCCCGGTTAGCAATAGAAAGGGCTTATAATGAAAAGACAACAAATTAAATACACACAAAATTTTATAACTGCTAAAGAAGACATTGAAGGCATATTATCCTTAACTAATATCTCACAGAATGATTTATTATATGAGATAGGATCTGGTAAAGGACATTTTACAAAAGAATTATGCAAAATTTGTAAGGAAGTAACTGCCATTGAAATTGATACAAAGATGTGTGAGGCAACTAGAAAAAGAGTTGGAAATCAAAATAATCTTAACATTATTAATGAGAATGTTTTGTCCTATAATTTCCCTCATGACAAGGATTATAAAATATTTGGAAATATACCTTACAACATCAGTACCGATCTTGTAAAAAAGATTGCTTACGAAACCTCGGCAAGCGACAGTTTTTTAATTGTAGAAGAAGGCTTTGCAAAAAGATTATTAGATATGAATCGAGCTTTGGCATTAATCCTTAGAAAAGATTTAGAAATATCAATCGTAAAAAATATTCCGAGAACAATATTTCATCCTAGACCTAGTGTTGACTCTTCACTAATTAGAATGAAAAGACTCAATAATTATATGACATCAAGAGATAGACAAATCTATGAGGATTTTGTGTATAGCTGGGTGAATAAAGATTATCGAAAATTATTTACTAAAAACCAAATTCGAAGAGTTAAACAAAATGTAAAGATTAATGATTTTAGTCAGGTCACATTGGAACAATTTGATAGTATATTTGAGAGTTATCAATTGTTTAATTAAATTTATAGATTATGATTCTTAAGTTTTATTCCTAATGTTGGCTAGACTATTGATATGTAGACAAACATAAATTCAGGCGGATTGCACAATGAGCAATTTTTAAGACATATTGATGAAAAGAGTGATGTATATTTGAAAAGCTCTACTAATACTAATATGAGCTGGATATAATCTTTTTGAAAGATTGATTGAAGAATTAGTTAAACATTAATCTTAACGAAAAATAGGAGAGACATGGAGCTATGCAGTGATTATGCATAGCCTTTGTCCCTCTTTAGTATTATTTTAAAGAAAATTTGTGTCATGTGTCGTATATAAATATTTACTTTGAAGGCACTTTTCAATAAAATTTGAGTGATAACAAGAAAACTTTGTGCAGATGACTTACCAGAAGAAGTAATTTCTTGTAAGGTTCTGTCTAGTCGATATGGAGGAGAAAAAGCATGAATTTAACAACAGAAAGAATGACCTTGAGAACTTTTAAATCACAAGATTTAAGAGATCTATTAGATTTTTATCAAGATGAAGAGGTTTGTAAATACTTGTTACATGAGCCATGGGATGATAGTACTTCTACTGAGTTATTAAATGAGAAAATAAATAATAATGAGCTTTCTGAAGCGAAGTTGTTGAACATAGCTTGTGTGTTAGAGGAGAAAGTTATCGGGGATATTTCTGTTTGGTACACCGATATGAAAGAAACGGTAGAAATTGGCTATGTTTTTAATCCTAAGTATTCTGGACGTGGATATGCAAGTGAAGCGGTAACGAGAGTGATTGGCTATTTATTTTCAGAACATAATGTTCATCGTATCCAGGCGGTGCTAGATGCAAGAAATTTTGCCTCAGCGAAATTATGTCAAAGAGTAGGTATGCGACAAGAGGCACACTTTATCCAAGATTATTGGAGTAAAGGCGAATGGACGGATAGTTACGTCTATGCAATTTTGGCATCTGAGCATGTAATCTAATTACCATCCAAACCACACTTCCAACATACTATTATCAATTAATACGTTAACCACCATACATGTTGAGTGTGTAGTATTGATGTCCAGGGTTGAGAAGTAAGAGTGTAAAAGGTTAGTAAATAAGCACTTTCCGTGATTTGAGATCTGGCTCTAAGCCGGAAGGATAATCACGGTTTTTTATTTGAGGGAAATTATCCAAGAATAGAAAAGCGTAAGATTGAGTGGATAGATTAACTTTTGGGCTTGTGAGTTGATAGGATTGCTGACAAAAATATAGTGAGTGGATAGGATTATTGTCAAGGGTTTCTGTAAGTCGGCCAAAATTGAAGAAATCAGAGAGCATGAATATGTCCTAACCCCAGGAAGATATGTAGGAATAGAAGTTGTAGAAGATAATGTAATTCCATTCGATGAAAAGATGGAGAATATGACAGCTGAGCTGGCTGAACTCTTTGCTAAATCACGACACCTTGAAGATGAGATCAGAAAGAATCTTGGGGGTATTAGGTATGAGTTTTAGGGAGTGGAGTGAAGTGAAATTAGAAGAAATTAATGATATTGAAATGGGCCAATCTCCAAAATCAGAACTTTACAACCAAACAGGAGAAGGCTTACCGTTTCTGCAAGGCAACAGAACATTTGGAGATAAATATCCATACTTTGATACTTATTACACAGAAAATAAAAAAAAGCAAACACAAACGATGTAATTATGAGCGTTAGAGCTCCCTGTTGGTGATTTAAATATTTCCCAGACAAAAATAAGCCTCGGTAGAGGGGTTTGCGCAATGAGACTGAAAGGTGAACAGAATAATAACCATCTGTTTTATCTGATGAAACACAATATTAAAGAGATGATAAATCAGGAAAGTGGAACAGTTTTTGGGTCAGTATATAAAAAAGATATATTGGGTTTAGAAGCAAAATTACCAATATACCACTTCGTCATAGCCTTCAAATCAGGTTTCGAAATGGAAGTATGAGATGCAATTGATTATTTTTGTATTGAACATATCGTTTTGTTGTGTTATTCTACAGCTTGATATAAATAAAGATGTAGGAGGAACCGAAACTATGACAGCATCAATACGTTTAAAATAAGCTGGCAATAAAAAAGGCAGAATCTATCCCAATGATAGGCTTTTTTGTTGTGCTTATTTATACGATATTGAGCATTCATTAGTTAAGGTGAGGATGTAGGTTATTTAACTATACCTTTATTTAACGATGTCTTTAATATGAATGTTTCCAGATTGTATGTATGCAGACCAAAAGCCACATTGTGGATTTTGGCCTGCATTTTTTATTGCCTAGAATACTATTTAAAATAGAAATTTAAGCAAAATAATATGCAGGAGATAATAGAAATGGAAAAATATATAAATTGGAAACTTAAGTTTTATACTATATGGGCAGGGCAGGCGGTATCGTTAATCACTAGTGCGATCCTACAAATGGCGATAATTTTTTACCTTACAGAAAAAACAGGATCTGCAATGGTCTTGTCTATGACTTCACTAGTAGGGTTTTTACCCTATGCGGTCTTTGGACCAGCCATTGGTGTATTAGTTGATCGTCATGATAGGAAGAAGATAATGATTGGGGCTGATTTAATTATAGCAACAGCTGGCGCAGTACTCGCTATTGTTGCGTTGTATACGGAGTTATCTGTATGGATCGTTATGGTAGTATTGTTTATCCGTAGCATTGGAACGGCTTTTCATTCTCCGGCACTCAATGCGGTTACGCCGCTTTTAGTACCAGAAGAACAGCTTACGAAATGTGCAGGTTATAGTCAGTCTGTGCAGTCGATAAGCTATATTATTAGTCCGGCGGCGGCAGCATTGTTATATTCCGCTTGGAAATTAAATGCAATTATTGCGATCGATGTATTGGGCGCTGTGATTGCATCTATTACGGTAGCAAGTGTAAGTATTCCTAAGCTGGGTGATCAAGTACAACGTTTGAAACCAAATTTCTTAAGAGAAATGAAAGAAGGAATTGTCGCATTGAGACAAAACAAAGGCTTATTTGCCTTATTACTCTTAGGAACGCTATATACGCTTGTGTATATGCCAATTAATGCACTATTTCCTTTAATTAGTATGGAATACTTTAATGGAACACCTGTGCATATTTCCATTACCGAAATCGCTTTTGCATCTGGAATGCTAGTAGGCGGTCTACTATTAGGAAGATTGGGGAAATTTGAAAAGCGTATATTACTAATAACAGGTTCATTCTTTATAATGGGAGCCAGTTTAGCTGTTTCAGGATTACTTCCTCCAAGTAGATTTGTTATATTTGTAGCTTGCTGTGCAGTAATGGGGCTTTCAGTGCCATTTTATAGCGGTGTGCAAACAGCTCTTTTTCAGGAGAAGATTAAGCCTGAATATTTAGGACGTGTATTTTCTCTGACCGGAAGTATGATGTCATTTGCTATGCCAATTGGATTAATTCTTTCTGGATTCTTTGCTGATAGAGTTGGTGTAAATCATTGGTTTTTACTATCAGGTATTTTAATTATTGGCATTGCTATAGTTTGTCCAATGATAACAGAGATTAGAGAATTAGATTTAAAATAAAATAATAATGGAGGGATACTTATGTATCTTATTTTCATGTAATTCTTCCTGCTAAAATCGCAGGGTTTTCCCTGCGTACAAGCAAATGAAAGCATGCGATTATAGACAGGAGGAAATGTTATGGAATTAATATTAAAAGCAAAAGACATTCGTGTGGAATTCACAGGGCGAGATGTTTTGGATATAGATGAATTAGAAATATATGATTATGACCGTATTGGTTTAGTAGGAGCAAATGGCGTAGGGAAAAGCACTTTACTCAAGGTGCTTTTAGGGGAACTAACCCCAGCAGGATGTAAAATTAATCGTCCAGGTGAACTTGCCTATATTCCTCAGTTGAACGAGGTAAGTTTGCAGGAGGAAAAAGATTTTGCGCTTGTAGGTAAGCTCGGTGTTGAGCAATTAGATATACAGACTATGAGCGATGGTGAAGAAACAAGACTTAAAATAGCACAGGCTTTATCAGCACAGATGCATGGTATTTTAGCGGATGAACCTACCAGTCATTTAGATCGTGAAGGAATTGATTTTCTAATTGGACAGCTAAAATATTTTACAGGTGCATTGTTAGTTATTAGCCATGACCGCTATTTTCTTGATGAAATAGTAGATAAAATATGGGAACTGAAAGATGGCAAAATCAACGAGTATTGGGGAAACTATTCTGATTATCTTCGTCAGAAAGAGGAAGAACGCAAGAGCCAAGGTGCACAATACGAACAATTTATTGCAGAACGTGCCCGATTGGAAAGGGCTGCGGAGGAAAAGCGAAAACAGGCTCGTAAAATAGAACAGAAGGCAAAAGGTTCTTCAAAGAAAAAAAGTACTGAAGGCGTAGGGCGTTTAGCTCATCAAAAATCAATAGGAAGTAAGGGGAAAAAGTTGCATAATGCCGCTAAATCCCTAGAGCACAGGATTGCAGCCTTAGGAAATGTAGAAGCTCCGGAAGACATTCGCAGAATTCGTTTCAGGCAAAGTAAAGCATTGGAGCTTCATAATCCATACCCTATAGTCGGTACGGAAATTAATAAAATCTTTGGGGATAAGGCACTGTTTAAAAATGCATCTTTTCAAATTCCTCTAGGAGCAAAAGTAGCGCTAACTGGAGGTAATGGAACAGGAAAAACAACCTTAATCCAAATGATCTTAAATCATGAAGATGGAATTTCTATTTCACCTAAGGCCAAAATAGGATACTTTGCACAAAATGGTTACAAATACAACAGTAATCAAAAAGTCTTGGAATTCATGCAGGAGGATTGTGATTACAATGTTTCGGAAATTCGTTCTGTGTTAGCATCAATGGGAATTAAACAAAACGACATAGGAAAAAGCTTAGTTGTTTTAAGTGGTGGTGAAATCATGAAATTATTGCTAGCTAAAATGCTTATGGGTAGATATAACATCTTACTAATGGATGAACCCAGCAACTTCCTTGACATACCAAGCTTAGAGGCTTTGGAAAGATTAATGAAGGAGTATGCTGGAACTATAGTGTTTATCACCCATGACAAACGGCTACTTGATAATGTGGCTAATGTGATTTATGAAATCAAAGATAAGAAATTAAACTTAGTCCGATAATTATTTTGCTTTTCTTATTTGACAGATCGTAAGTAGGGCAGAGAAAAAGATTATGGATTTTATCTAAGCGCTAAGTAGTTTAGATCACTCCGCTTTGAAGAAAGGATTAACTGAATTTTTTATGTTTGAGGCAGGTTTCTCTTTAATGTTTGCTGAGAACAATATAGATAAAGACGATGTATCCTATGTTTGCGGGCATTGCTTTCGAAGCATATCTTCCCTTAATCAAGTCTTATTTGCAGTAAATAAAGAATATTGTATAAATGAAAAAAAGGCTGTTAAGATGATCGAGGATTTTAAGATCAAGCCAAGCGATTACAAGGAAAGGGTCGATAAGGTTATTTCCTTAATATCAACTAATGTAGATTGTACAAGAAAAGGAATAGAGATTCTTCAAAGACTAGTAAATGAGGTTGAATACCTGAAAGGAGCCCATATTTAATGACGGGGCCAGATAAGAAAAAGCTTTATCCGAATGAAAATATAAAGACGGTTTGCTATATAAGTAATCTACCTAAAAGACCAAATGTTGAGATTGGTGAATACACTTATTACAGCGACGATAATAAATCTCCTGAGAAATTTTATGATAATATAGAGCACCACTACGAATTTCTTGGAGATAAACTCATTATAGGCAAGTTCTGTGCAATTGCAGCGGGTGTTAAGTTTATCATGAATGGTGCAAATCATAGAATGGATGGAATTACAACCTATCCCTTTAATATCTTTGGCTGTGGATGGGAAAAAGTGACTCCTACAATAGAACAACTTCCTTTTAAGGGTGACACAGTGATTGGCAATGATGTGTGGATAGGTCAAAATGTAACCATAATGCCAGGTGTTAAAATTGGAGATGGTGCGATTATTGCTGCTAACTCAACAGTAGTAAAAAGTGTTGAACCCTATTCAATATATGGTGGGAATCCAGCTAAGTTTATCAAAAAACGCTTTAGTGACAAAAAGATTGAATTCTTGCTAAAGCTTCAATGGTGGAATTGGAGCGAAGAGGAAATATTTAATAATCTTGAAATGTTAACATCCGAAGCAGGGTTAGAGCAATTAATGAATAAACAAATGTAAACTAAAGGGTTTCCCGAATAAGGTGAGTCGACTACATTGTGCACAGATTGTCGGATGGGTAAATGCATCCTTTGATAATATTGATGATGAAAGGAGGTTGTTTGATGGATTCTTTAAGAAGTATGAATAATGCATTGGCATATATTGAAGAGCAGTTAACAGAGGAAATTGATTATAGTGAAGTATCTAAAATCGCTTATTGTTCAGAGTATCATTTCAAGCGGATGTTTTCTTTTTTAGCAGGCATAAGTTTATCAGAATATATTCGGAGAAGAAGACTGACGTTGGCTGCACTTGATCTGAAAGATAGGGATTTGAGAATAATTGATGTAGCCGTCAAATATGGCTATAATTCGGCTGATTCATTTTCCCGTGCTTTTCATTCCCTGCATGGCATTCTCCCTTCTGAGGCAAGGAGTGAGAATACACAATTAAAAGCTTATCCTCGAATGTCCTTTCAATTATCAATTAAAGGAGGATGCGAAATGAACTATCGTATTGTTGAGAAAGGACCCTTTAAGTTAGTAGGATTTAAGAAGAGAGTTCCAATTATTTTTAAAGGTGTCAATCCAGAGATTGCAAAAATGACTGAACTTTTAACCACGGATGTTATTAAACAATTAAAAGCAATTTCAAATGTAGAACCAACAGGTATTATTAGTGCTTCCACTAATTTCTCGGAAGGGAGAATGGAAGAAAGAGGAGAACTAGATCATTACATCGGTGTAGCAACTTCAAGTGATGAAACAGCAGAATTTGATGTATTAAAAATTGATGCTAGTACTTGGGCTGTATTTGAATCGATTGGACCATTCCCGGAAACACTTCAAAATGTGTGGGGTAGGATATATTCAGAGTGGTTTCCATCATCAGGATACGAGGCGGTTGAAGGTCCTGAAATTTTATGGAGTGAGAGTCCAGACACTGGGAATCCTAAGTATAGAAGCGAAATTTGGATTCCAGTAAAGAAAAAAGACTATTAATTACATCAATGTTTACGAAAAGGGCGCTCTTATTAAGAGTGCCCTTTTCGTAAACGATACGATTGGTGGATATGTTCCCACGAACGTACCGATAAGTCGACGTGTTCCCACATACGACCATTTTGCTAAAAATCGTAAATCTATCAATTCTATCAATCCGCAAGAACAAATTCCGTACCTTAGAGTACGATGATAAGCTTGTAAGGAAGATAATCCAGAGCGTTACAGTCTATGAAGAACACTTCGTCATATCCTTTAAATCTGGTATTGAAATTGAAATATGAAAACCAGAAGTAAATAGCCCATGACTCTACAGTAGAGTTGTGGTTTTTCTTTTGCTTGCTGATTATAATAATATTTTAATAACTATTGTGTTTATCAACCAAATGGTTTATAATATTCTTAGCGTAAACTTGGAGGTGCTGTGTGACTACGGCAGAAATGATTAAAGAACTGTGTGAGCAAATGAATATAAGTGTTTCCGAACTTGCTAGACGTATTGGCCAGACTCCTCAGAATTTCAATAAGAAATTGAAACGCGAAACGGTAACCTTAGATGAGTTGAAAGCCATTGCTGATGTGCTAGGTGTCAAGTTTGAGCAGGCTTTTATATTGCCTGATGGTGATGAAATAAAAATATCTAACGAATAAAGGAGGCAGTCTAATATGATGATTAGTCCGGAAAGTTACTATGAAGAGTATCTCAAAGGAAAAACAAAAGAAGAAATAATGACCGCCATCCGAGGACTTAAGCAAGAAATAGGTCAGCTCAAAAATTCTATGGAAAACCCGTATAATGACACTAAAACTGTTATGCATCCAAGTGAAGATACCCGCCTTCATTGGAGCCGTAAATATTTGGATAAAGCCAAGCAAGCCTATGGTGAGGCTGGCGGAACTTATACTTTATCAAAGTCTGAAGAAAAGGCAGCCGATTTTGATGCGAACATAAATGCTATCTGCAAGATCACCTTTAACATTGGTGGTTACTTTGGCGGTTATAGCACCTATATTGTAGAGCTATCCGAAGAATTGAAAGCCTATACAAAGTTATGGGAAGATGTAGAACCACTTGTATTGTTGGATGATAATAAAGAGCCCTTTATAAAGGATACTTTCATTGGGGCACTTAAGGAACTTCATATCGGTGAGTGGCGAAGACATTATACAACTAAACGTTTCGGATACATGGTACTTGATGGAACACAGTGGGAGTTGGAATTTGAATATAGTAATGGCCATAAGCCAGTAAGATTTGATGGCGATAACTCTTACCCTTATAACTTTGATAAGTTCCAGAGACTATTTGGCATTGATGTTACTGAGGAGGATTAGGATGAGTAAATTCGATATTTTGACAAAATACATACCTATGATTCAGACAGACAGTTTTGGAGAATGGGTTATTGATAAAGAAAACGATGGAACACCAGAACATCCAATACAGATGCCTTGTGTGCGGTATTCCGAAATGGTGAGCAACTTTATTGACGATGTTTATACCTTTGAAGAAAGCAATAAAGATATGGAGCTTACCCGCTATGGGGATATTCTCAAAGAAAATGGTCTTGAATGGGGAACCGACTCTATGAAAGATGCTGACGTTTCAAGCTTAAATGCACAGTGTGTGCTTGCGCTTCTTATGGGTGCAGTAAGAGCTGAGCGTTTCTGTGATGGTGCATTACTAGATTTCTTTAAAAGTGGCTACATATTGAAGTGGCTTGAAAGATTACAAAACATAGAGTAAGGAGGTTAACTAGTGGATATAAGCAAATTAAAAGAAATGCCATATGATGAGTTACGTGTTTTATATAAGCAGCATTTACATAGTTTGAACATTTCAAAAGCAACCATAAATACTGCTTCCGTAGATACCTTCTATTTATGGAGAAAGGATAGTAAAACCCTTTTCTGGGATACGGTCTTATCTAATGATTTTGAGAGTGAAGCTAGGTCAAGATTATTGAAAACTCTTTCTGAACACTCGTCAGGTAATGTTAATGCTCTGGTAAGTGGCTATTTGTCTCACCTAAGAAAGTTTCGTTTGTATATAAATTCTGATAGTACTTGGGAGCAATCTGAAACCAATCAAGTAAAAACAGAAAAAAAAACAAATTTACGAAGAACAAAAAAAGATATTGTCATCCCTTCTCCAACGGTTGAGCAAGTTGAGTTTTATCTTACAAAGTGGGATGGACTTGAAAATTATCATTTACAAGAGGATGCACTTAATAAACTGTTCTTTGAGCTATGCCCGAAGAATACAGACATAATCGATGTTCTTTTGAAGGCATCAACGCTTAATGATTTTTATAGTACGAATATTTTCTCAATCTATCCAGTAGCTAAGCACATATGCGCTTTGGATATTGATGCGAGGCTTAAGGCTGGTGATGTTACTCTTGTTGGAGATATCCAGTATGTACCTATCGGTGATACAGAGAAGAATTTTTACTCCTTTGCCACAAAGTATTGTAGCCATCACAATCCACTCGATTATCCGATTTATGACAGCTACGTCGATGAGGTACTTCGCTATTTTAGAAATCGTGATAGCTTCTCAGATTTCCAAGATGGTGATTTGAAAGACTATGTTAAATTCAAAGGTATACTGATTGATTTCCGTGCCTTCTATGGCTTGGATAAATTTAGCCTGAAGCAAATCGACCAGTATGTTTGGCAGCTCGGGAAGGATTACTTCCCGAAGAACTACGGAAAGAAAAAGAGAGGAGACAAGTATTTTGTCTTTAATCGATAAAAGGGGTGTGTTCGTATGGTAGATAATGTAATTCAAATAGTAACAGAGAAATTATCTTCTTTGCCTTGCATAGGAGGCATTGTATTAGGGGGCTCACGTGCAAGAGGCACCCATACAGAGGATTCTGATATAGATATCGGAATCTATTACAATTCAGAATCATTTGACCTGACAGCGATTAATCAAATTGCTACAGAATTGGATGATGAGAATAGAAACGACCTTGTTGTACCTCCCGGAGCGTGGGGTGATTGGATTAATGGCGGCGGATGGTTAGTTATAAACGGGTATCATGTTGACTTGATTTTACGTGATATAAAACGGGTGGAACAAATAATCAAAGATACGGAGCAAGGAATTGTTACTGCCAATTATCAGACTGGGCATCCCCATGGTTATATAAGTGCTATGTATCGTGGAGAATTGGCGATCAGCAAGATACAATATGCTAAAAATGAAAGCTTATGCGAATTAAAAAATCAGGCGGAAATTTACCCTGGTGCTCTAAAGAAGAGCTTGATAAACTTTTTTTTATTTGAAGCAGAGTTCTCTTTAATGTTTGTAAAAGCAAATGTGGGAGCAGAGGATAAATATTATATTGCAGGCCATGTTTTTCGTATTATTTCATGCTTAAATCAAGTACTATTTGCATGCAATAATGCTTATTGCATTAACGAAAAGAAAGCTATAAAACTGCTTGAAACTTTTGAATATAAACCTAAAAAATATGCCGAAAGGGTAAATCATATTTTTGAAGTACTCGGTCTTTCACTTTTTGAATGCTACGATATGACCGAGAAGCTTTATAAAGAAGTGAAAAAAATTGCAACGGAGATAAATAACTTTTTAAACGAGGGGGAATTCAGATGAAAGAAAACAAATATGATGATAATATATTTTTTCAAAAATACAGTCAAATGAGTCGCTCACAGCAGGGACTAGCCGGTGCAGGAGAATGGGAAACATTGAGAAAGCTGCTGCCGGATTTTAAAGATAAGCGTGTGCTTGATTTAGGATGCGGCTATGGATGGCACTGTATTTATGCGATGGAACACGGAGCGTCTTCTGTTGTAGGTGTTGATATTTCTCATAAAATGCTCGAGGTAGCCAAAGAAAAAACACATTTTCCACAGGTTGAATATAAATGCTGTGCTATAGAAGATGTGGAATTCCCAGAGGAGAGTTTTGATGTAATATTAAGTTCACTTGCGTTTCACTATGTAGCAGATTATGAGATTTTAGTAAAAAAGATATATAGAATACTGAAGTCTGGTGGTAAGCTAGTTTTTACGGTTGAACATCCTGTTTTTACTGCCTATGGAACACAAGACTGGCATTATAACGAAAAAGGAGAAATACTGCATTTTCCGGTGGATAATTATTATTATGAGGGCAAACGGACAGCTATGTTTTTGGAAGAAAAGGTTACAAAATATCATAGAACACTGACCACATATCTAAATACACTGCTTTCAAATAGTTTTATAATAAATCAGATTGTGGAGCCACAGCCGCCAGAGAACATGATGGATATTCCGGGGATGGCGGATGAAATGCGACGCCCAATGATGCTGATTGTATCGGCAAAAAAGAAGATGTAATAATATAGAAAAAATAAACGAGGAGTATGTAAATGAGATCAGAAAAAGAAATGATGGATTTAGTACTTTCTTTAGCAGAACAGGATGAACGTATTCGAATTGTGACCCTTGAGGGGTCACGCGCAAATATTAATATACCTAAAGATGAATTTCAGGATTATGATATTACATATTTTGTAAGTGATATAGAACCGTTTATATCTAATGATGACTGGCTTAATCAATTTGGGAATATAATAATGATGCAAAAGCCGGAGGATATGGAATTATTCCCACCTGAAGAAAAGGGATTTTCCTATCTTATGCTATTTGATGATTACAATAAAATTGATCTTACCTTATTGCCCTTGGAAGAGTTAGATAATTACCTAAAGGGCGATAAATTAATAAAGGTTCTAATTGATAAAGATTGTAGAATTAAAAGGGACATAGTTCCGACTGATATAGATTATCATGTAAGAAAGCCAAGCGCAAGGGAGTATGATGATTGCTGCAATGAATTTTGGAATGTAACACCTTATGTTATTAAAGGATTGTGCCGCAAAGAGATACTGTTTGCAATCGATCATCTGAACCAGATTCTACGGTTTGAACTACTTAGGATGATGTCGTGGAAGGTTGGGATAAAGACAGAATTTTCATTAAGTGTTGGGAAGAATTATAAGTATATTAACAAATACATTGATGAAGATCTATGGAATAGATTATTATCTACATATCGCATGGATTCCTATGAAAATATTTGGAAGTCATTATTTATATGCCACCAATTGTTCAGGGAAGTGTCCAAAGAGGTAGCAGAACTACTGGGGTTTGATTATCCAGAGTATGGTAAGAACATAACAAGATATACCGAGGACATGTATAAAAAATATGTTGAAAATGACTATTTTTAAAGATTAGCAAAGATTATTAACCATAAGCAAGGGGTGTAAATGTATGGAAAGTACTGATGTTATAAATGAAATTAGAGGTATATTACCTCGTAACTCAATTGGAAAATATGATTTACTAACTATTTTTACACATAAAACCGTTTTTGATAAAATTGTAAAAGTACTATCATTGGATTTTCAAAATAAAGTAGATTATGTGGCTGCCCCAGAAGCAATTGGATGGATACTAGGCACTGCCATAGCCAAAGAACTTGGAGTGGGGTTTATTGGAGTAAGAAAAGGTGATAAGCTGCCATACGCAAAAGAAGAGATTATTTCGACACATTTTACCGACTATTCAGGTCAAGATAAAAGCTTTGAAATATCTAAGAGTTCTATTGTGAGGAACAAAAGAGTTTTGATTGTAGATGATTGGATAGAGACAGGTTCTCAAATGAAGGCTTTAATAGCTTTGTTAGAGAAATTGGATTGCAGCATTATTGGGTTGGCTACTATTGGGATTGATATAAATGAGGTTACTCAAAAATGGATAGACAGCAGTTTTGTAGCTTATATTGGCTCAAACATATAATAAACCGAAAGAAAATCTTGAATCAAAATTTTGGATGGCGTTAATTTACAATACAACGAAAGATGTTTACTCTTTTTTTTATAAATTTTAAGAGGCGTTAAAAAACAGTTTTCAGACGAAAGGAGATCGAAGTTGAGTATAGATTTAAGTAACAAAAAAATTCCGAAAGAAGCAATTCAAGCATTAAAAACTATAGCGGAACTACTTGATAATATGTTAATTGGGGTGTATTTGTATGGTTCGGCAGTAATGGGTGGTTTACGTATGAATAGCGATGTAGATATTTTGGTAATAACAAATCAAAGTTTATCTGAAAAAACTCGAAGGAATCTTACAAATAGGTTAATGCTTATATCTGGGAAAATAGGAAACATAAAAGATATGAGGCCTCTTGAAGTTACGGTCATAAATCAAAAGGATATTGTCCCTTGGCATTTCCCCCCCAAATATGAATTTATGTATGGCGAGTGGCTAAGAGAGCAGTTTGAAAAGGGAGAAATTCCTGAGTCGACTTATGATCCGGATTTAGCAATACTTTTAGCACAACTAAGAAAAAATAGTATTAACCTTTTGGGACCAAAGGCAACAGAAGTAATTGAGCCTGTGCCAATGACAGATATTCGAAAAGCAATTAAAGAATCGTTGCCCGGGTTGATAACTAGCATTAAAGGTGACGAACGCAATGTGATTTTAACTTTAGCCAGAATGTGGGTGACAGCATCTACTGGTGAAATCAGATCAAAAGATCTGGCAGCTGAATGGGCAATACCTCAATTACCTTATGAGCATGCCATTTTACTTGACAAAGCAAGAAAGGCTTATCTAGGAGTGTATATTGATAAGTGGAAAGGAATGGATTCTGAGGTGACTGAACTCGTTAATAATATGAAGAAGTCTATAGAGTCTTCCCTTAATCTCTAAAAGGCTGGTGTTGAGAATTCCATTGATAGGTTCTCTCATACCGAAATTTCTTAAAATGGTCAAAAACCGCTGGATATGTTCCCGTCTACCGATAGTTCCAAAAATGCTGCTGATATGTTTCCACAGACGGGCAAAGTAATATGACATCAATGCCATCAACTCGAGCCACGTCGAGGCGGTAGTGTTGCTAGAGCGAACAAACAAAGTTAAATAAGGCGGATAATAATGACATTA
Source organism: Jeotgalibaca caeni (assembly GCF_028863945.1). GTDB lineage: Bacteria > Bacillota > Bacilli > Lactobacillales > Aerococcaceae > Jeotgalibaca > Jeotgalibaca caeni. The sequence goes on from NZ_JARBEA010000003.1 coordinate 42,293, forward strand.
AAAAATGAACTGAGAAATTTAGAAGCATCTTTACCTGATAGTGATATAAATGTTCTGATTGAAAAAATGCTGGGTAATATAGGTTCCACTGATTCAGAACTCAGGGATACGCTCATTTATCAGACCTTTGGAAAACTTATTTGCGAGGATTATGTAACAAACGAACAAATGGAACACATCCTGGAGGTTTGCCTTAGAAACTTGTTCATGAATATCGGTCAAAAAGAGAGCGACTCCGTATTTACTCGTTCTTTCAGCTCGCTGGTCATGGTGCTGGTCTTGGATAAAGATCAGGAAAAACAATTTTTATCAGAGGATATTTTGAAGAAGACTACGATCTCTAGTATGAATTATTTGAAGCTCGAAGAGGATATTCGTGGCCATGTTGTTGGAAAAGGGTGGGCACACAGCATAGCGCATGGAGCGGATTTATTAACTGCAGCCATCCGCCATCCGAGTTTTGATCCCACGTTGTCTTTTGAATGTTTAGAAACAATTCAAGGATGCTTATTCAAAACAGGACACCCTTTTATGGATGAGGAAGAGGAAAGACTGCTTTTTGCAGTAGAAGCCCTTCAAGAAAAAGGCGTATCGGAAAATGATATGGAGAACTGGATATGGAAGATTTTTGACGAACTTAATGAAGTATTGGAGAAAGAAGGATACAGTTTAAACTTCTTCTGGAAAAAATCGAATGTCATCCATTTTTTGAGAGGATATTATTTTAGGTTATTGTACAAAAATCGTTGTCTGAAATTAAGAGAAACGATAGGAACGATTTTAGAACAATGACATACGAAGATGTATAGCTAGAGTACAAGGACATGTGCTAACAAAAAAGCAAAAATACAGCCCCGTTTCTTGATGAGATGTACTTCTTAATTCAACCAGTAGAATTCAGCTGGTTGTTAAATTAAGAAGATTGATTTCATCAAGAAGCGGAGCTTTTTTGAAGGTTCTTTTAGAAAAAACAACACTGCTACCGCAATGCTGCTTGGTTGCTAATTAATATAACTTAAACTGATGCATCCAAGAAGTTTCCTTAGCAGTGTGAAAGGTACCACTGACAATTAAATATCCAAATGCTGCTCCTAAGGTATTGATAACAAGGTCAGCAACGTCGGCTCCACGCCAGCCGCCCAAGAAGTAATTCGTTAAAAATTGTAAAAATTCAATGCTGAAGCTAACTAAGAAGCCAAGTCTGATGGCTTTTAACAAAGACGAATTTTTTCTCATCAAGTAGTAATACACCGACAATGGAGCAAGCATCAGAAGATTCGGCAGGGCAGAGAGATCTAAAACAGGATCAAAGTTAATTCGGCTCTTCCAAGGTGTTTGGTTGGCATAAATTCCTGTTTGGATTTGGAAAGGAAAAAAGGTTAAATACAGTACGGCAAAGCAATAAACAACAAATGAAACAACCGTTATTTTTTGAACAGGAGAAAGACTTTTACTGACTTTATACCGCATAACATAAAATAGAGTAAGAGCGAAAATAGGTAACAAAATAAGACCTGAAATAGTTGTTTGCATGGGAAAACCTTCTTTCTTATTAGTGTACTAATAAGATAATACACTATTTGTTAAATTTAATCAGCCTTTAGAAGTATTTTTTTCTAATTTGAAAAAGTATTTGTTAACTGAGGCGTTTTCCTGTATGATTTACTGATTATCATGTGGGCAGGGATCGAATCGTTCCATCTTCAAGCCTCATCCAAGGCGGTGTAAACAGTGAATCCAAAAGAAAAAATGTTAAAGCTTATTAAGAACAAACAAGGTGGCGGCAAGTCAAAGCAAGTCGACACACCAAAGAACGATTTGAAGAACATGCGTAAAGGCCCAAAGATTTATAATAAATAAATTGAAGGACCAGACACTTTCCAATAAATGGGAGGTGTTTTTTTGTCTATCCATGCATATAGTGGCGAAAATATTTCAGTTGCCATAAAATAATGATACAGCAACTAGGAAGAAGAATGGATATGCGATACGATTGTGTAATTATTGGTAGTGGTCCGGCTGGTATGAGTGCGGTACTTGTAAAAGAACTTGTGTTTGAGAACTTTATTTCGGACAAATAAAGAATAGAGAGGTCGGTTAGAGCATGGGGAGTATTTTTGCGATTGGCGGAGGAGAAATCAGTCAATTAGAGACATTGGATATTGATAAAAAAATAGTGAAGTCAGTTGGAAAGGAAAACCCGAAAGCTCTGTTCATACCCACTGCGAGTGGTGAACCACAAGGATATATTGATTCGTTCAAGCATGTTTACGGGGAGCTTCTCGGATGTGAGACAGATGTCCTTTTATTAGTAGAGGGGAAAACAAGCCCCGCAGAAGCAAGGGAGCAAATTATGGCCGCCGATCTCGTCTATGTTGGCGGAGGAAATACTAGAAAAATGCTTCAAATTTGGGAGCAATATGGAGTAGACCAGTCATTGAAGGAAGCGTACGAAAAAGGAAAGACCCTGAGTGGCTTAAGCGCCGGATCTATTTGTTGGTTCAAGAGCGGGCATAGTGATACGGAAAGTTTTGATGCAGAAGGAACATGGAATTATGTCAGAATAGAAGCACTTGAGTTGATCGATGCCATGCACTGTCCTCATTACAACGAAGATAATCGAGAAGAAGACTTTAACCAAAAAATACTGGATTATGGTGAAGTAGGAATTGCTATCGAAAATAATTGTGCGATTGAAGTGAAGGGTCCTTCCTATCTGATCCACAAATCTCAACCACAAGCGAAAGCATATAAATTGTTTCAAGAAGACGGTGAAGTTATCAAAGAGGAGTTAGAGAATACAAAGGAATACAAACCAATTGAAGATTTGCTGCAGATTATTCCTAGTAGAAGGAGAACATAAAATGAAGAAAATCATCTTAACCGGTGGAGCAAACGGAATTGGTCGCGCACTGGTAGAAAGCTTTGTAGACAAAGTAGAACTTTACGTCATCGACCGAGATCAAGAAGCAGGGGAAGCGTTGGAAAAACGCCTTTCTTCTCCTCATCTTCATTTCTTTTACGGCAATTTGGCAGACAAAGCCACGCTAGAAGCTTTCGTAAACTTTATAACGGAACACACCAGTCAAATTGACGGCTTGATTCACAACGCAGCCATTAATCATGGCGGGTTAGTATCAAAGGCAACCTACGAAGAATTTATGGAAGTGTTACAGGTGAATGTTGGAACAGCTTATTATTTAACCCAACAATTGGAACCTTACTTTTCCGATCCTTGCAGCATTATATTGATGTCTTCTACTAGAAATCGACAAAGTATGGAGGACAATGAAAGTTATAGCAGTTCAAAAGGGGCGTTACTTTCCCTCACTCATGCCATGGCGAACAGTTTGCGTACAAAGGCTCGGGTGAATACAATTAGTCCTGGATGGATTGAAACGAGTGACTTTCAAACGCCAAGGCAAGCTGTCGAACTGTCTGGAAGTGACCACTCCCAACATTTGGTTGGTCGAGTTGGGCACCCAACGGATATTGTCGAGATGGTAGCCTTTCTCTTAGACGAGAAGAAATCTGGTTTTATCACTGGACAAGAATTTTTAGTGGACGGCGGAATGTCGAAACAAATGATCTATCATGAAGAACATGGATGGAACTATAGTAAATAAAAAAACAGCACCTGCAAAATTTCCGAATTATAGTCGGAAACTTGCAGGTGCTGCCTTTAAGTTAATTTTAAAATACGTATCAAACACATGTGTTAATTAACTTTGATGCAACTTCATATGCATTTCACGTATTAATTCTGCTAATTCAGGAACAGGTCCATCCACATTTGCATCCTGAATAATTGCTTCAATAGGCAAGCTTTTTACAGGTGAAGGTGGGCGTCCCATTTCTTTTTGCCACTCGTTCAATTGACTCGATGAACTCGCATAGACGATTCGACCTAAGCCTACCCATCCATGAGCGGCAGCACACATCGGGCAATGCTCTCCGGATGTATAGACGGTTGCTTCTTTTCGTTCTTCAGGCGACATGTGGTTGGCCGCCCAACGAGCAATCGCAAATTCTGGGTGCTGGGTGTGGTCTCCACCTGAGACGTGATTGTGATCTTCGAATAGAATTTCACCAGAAGCAGAAACTAACACTGAACCAAATGGCTCGTCTCCTTTGTCCAGAGCGGTTTGAGCAAGCTCCAAACAACGTTCCAAGTAACTTCTATCTTTTACATCAATCATATGACTCCTACCTCCTTTTGTTAAGCTCATTGTAACAGAAGTTTGATGAGGGAGGACACAATCCGCTATGATAGGAATGAGAGGGAGGGACACCTATGAAAAGTGACGAACAAATTTTGAAAGGAAAGTATGCGGAAGCAAAAATTTTCACGACGAATATCGACGAAGAAACGCTGAACCAAGTGAGACGCCTCGTTGACCATCCATATGCTAACGGGAGTACGATTCGCATTATGCCGGACACGCATATTGGTAAAGGAGCGGTAGTAGGAACAACGATGACCTTTACCGATAAAATTGTCCCCGATGTAGTCGGGGTTGATATTGGTTGTGGAATGTTTGTGGCTGAATTAGGGAATTTGCGGGTGGAGCGCCGAGAACTGGAGAGACTGGATGCGGCAATAAAGAAACATGTACCGAGTGGGACAGGCATTCGTAATCAGCCACATGGGTTTATTCGCTCGATTGATTTAGATTCCCTTTATGTTCCTTTAGAAAATCTGGATCGTATCAGACGTTCTCTCGGATCTCTGGGCGGCGGGAATCATTTTATCGAACTAAACGAAGATGAATCAGGCAACTTGTTCCTCATTATCCATTCGGGCTCACGTTCCTTAGGACAGCAAGTTGCAAAGTTCCACCAACAAAAAGCAATTCGTTACTGGCAAAGTAAGGGAAATAAAACAGTGGAGGGTCATCCAATTGATCCTGAGTTTGCTTATTTAGAGGGGGATGACATGAAGCAGTACTTGTTTGATATGGCTCTTACCCAGCGATATGCTCATCTTAACCGGAAGGCGATGATGATGGAAATTACGCAGGCAATGGGTTGGCAGCCTGTTCGGACCTTTGACGTTGTGCACAATTATTTGGATTTGAAGCAACGCATCATTCGAAAGGGTGCCATTTCCGCGCAAAAAGGAGAAGAAATTCTCATTCCAATCAATATGCGGGATGGCAGCATCTTGGCTCGGGGCAAAGGGAATCCAGATTGGAACGATTCTGCACCGCATGGAGCCGGGCGATTACTATCTAGAACGCAAGCAAGGAAGCAGTTGAAGTTGAATGAATTTCAACAAGCAATGAAAGGAATCTATTCTACTTCTGTACGAAAGGCAACCCTTGATGAAGCACCTTTTGCCTATAAACCATTGGAAGAGATTCTGGAACGCACGAAAGAAACAATGGAAGACGTTCAAATCTTAAAACCGCTCTATAATTTTAAGGCTTAAAAGTTTATCGTTGCGATAGCAAGCCAAACCGTTACGATATCACAACGATAAAACGGTTATCGTTGCGATAGTAAGCCCAAACTTCAATCTATCACAACGATAAAGCCGTTATCGTTGCGATAGCCGAGCCAAACGTCATTTTATCGCAACGATTAGCTCCAAAAGGAAAAAAGGTTCTCACTATCCTAACGAGAGGATCGTGAGAACCTTCTTTTATTTTGAAAGAAGATGGGCTTTTGCAGGATTCTTCGGTTTTTCACGTTTTTCCTGCATTTCCATGGCATCGTTATAACCCCAGACATAGGTGAGGCCAAAGGAGAGAGCTAGCGTTACAACGGTTACGAGTACCGCATACCAGAAATTGGATGTGATTCCATTTACTGGATCAATGTAGGAAGGCAATCCGATAATTGAACCGATGATGCTCCACATATTAATCCGGAAAACACCTGTCAGGAATCCACCAATTGCGCTGGCAATGCTGGCACAAATAAATGGTTTGCGGAAGCGCAAGTTAATCCCGTAAATGGCAGGTTCCGTAATGCCGCAAAAAGCAGAAATCGCGCCGGCATAACCGAGCTCTTTCACTTTGGGCTTCCGTGATTTAACCGCTACAGCGAGAGCTGCACCGCCTTGTGCCACAATCGGCATGCTGACAATTGCAGAGAGATAACTATACCCAAGTGTAGCAAAGTCGTTGACATAAATGGGAATGATTCCCCAGTGGAGCCCGAAAATAACGAGAATTTGGTAGAAGCCATCGATAATGGCACCAAAGATGGGCGCATTCCAACTCAAGAGCGTTTGAAGACCAGCCGCCAGCCCTTGGGAAAACCAAGTAATAACAGGACCCGTCAGCATAAACGTAACCGCAGAAACAACGCCAATTACGACAATTGGAATAAAAATGGCTTGAATATACATGGAGACCCACGTTTTAAGCCAACGTTCCAGCTTTTTAACGAGCCAGGCTGCTAAAATCATCGGGAAAATCGAATAGGTATAAGATACAAAAGGAAAATCAAATGAACCGAGACTTAAAATATTCAATCCGTTATTTGCTGCTTCAATGACAGTAGGGTGAATAATGACACCACCAATAACAGCGGTCAATATGGGATTCCCATCGATTCGTTTCGCTGCATTGAACCCAATCAGAACAGGCAAGAAATAAAAGACTGCATCTGCCATCGCATTAATCATTAAATAAATGCTGCCTTCTGCTGCGACAAGACCTGTAGTCGTTAGAACTGCGAGTAAACTTTTAATTATACCAGAAGCTGCGAGGATACTAATGATCGGCATCATCGCGCCTGTAATAATACCAATTAACTGATTCATTGCTCGTTTAACTTTTCCAAGCAGGGAGAGATTTTCATTGGCGGACTCTGGTTCTTCCTCAGTTGCAGGAGACAATTGCGCCATCACTTCGGCATAAATATCATCCACTGCCTGTCCAACGACAACTTGGAATTGTCCACCAGCTACAGCAACACCCATCACGCCATCTACTTGTTCTATTTTTTCTTTGTCAGGTACGGTATCGTCTTTCAAATAAAAGCGTAGACGTGTGACACAATGAATGACGCGGTTAATATTTTCTTCCCCGCCAACCAAATCGATTATTTCAGTCGCAAGTAATTCATATTCTTGTTTCTTCTTTTTCATACGCTCAACTCCTTTATTTTGATTATATCGGATTGAGCAAAATAATACACATGAGAACCATCCGTCTATTCACGAGACAGCATCTTTTCTTGATGAGGAGTGACTTGAAAGACTTTTTTGTAATTGCGAATAAACGTATTGGCATCTAAGAATCCAACTTTTAGCGCGACCTCGGTTACATTAAGAGGCAAATTCAGAAGCAGGATCCGGCCAATCTGAATTCGATAAAGGTTCAATAATTCTTTGAAAGTCATCTTGAATTTTTCTTTTAACAGTTCATTGATCTTGTCGGCGGAGAAACGGGTTTGCGCAACTAAGGTCTCCAAAGTTAAAGGCGAAAGGCAATTCTCGAGAATAAATATGGCAACGTCCCAAGCATCGCTATAGGCGATTAGTTGATTCCCGCTATTCAACTGGTCGCGGTAAGCTTGGGGAGTTTGTTTGTGAATTTCTTTGAACTGTTTATAGAAGTTTGCGTTGGACTGATAGCCGCAAATGGACCCGATTTGCTGAATCGTCAGGTCGGGAAACTGCAGGAGAGCGGTCGCGTTGCGAATCCGAACTTGGTTAAGCAACTGACTGAAGGAAAAGTTCGTCGCTTCTTTTAATTCAGCCTGTACCGTTTCTTTTGGTAGGGAGAGGGCCTTTGCTACTGTATCAAGCGTTAGAGAATCTTGATGATGCAAGTGAATATATTCTAGACAGCGCCAACTTTTCGTTGAAGGGGGATCCGATTGGCTGGTTCCAGAAATAGTCTGCATAAAATAAGCAATAAATGAAACCAAGGATAAGTGTAAATTTTCAAAGGATGTGTGGGCGTGCTGCTTCTCATATAATACTTCTTCGCAAAGAGCAGTTAAGAGGTGAATCTTCCGTTTCGGAAGAGACATAATGGAAACAACTTGATCTAGGTCCTTAAAATGTGATAAATAGTTTTTCTCATTGACCGAGGAAAGCAGTAATAGACCAAGTGAAAAACGCATGCGATAGAAAGTCAACGCCTGTCCTTTTTCAATCACAAAGCGGTGGATATGGTATGGTAGAAGGTGAATGAGATTGCCTGCTTTCACAGGAAACAGGCTCCCATTAATTTCTATTTTCCCAGTTCCAGAAACGACAAAAATAAATTCAACTTCATTTCGAAACAAGCGTGACTCCGACTTCACGAGTGACTCATAAGTTAAGCATAAATCTTGAGGGCGAAAGTTCTCAGAAAAATAATGGCCGCCCACATAGGGATAATTTTTTGACATGAAATTCGAACTCCTTATCTGGTAAAAAGTGAAAGTTTAGCGGAATTATGATGATTTTTCAGTATGTAGATGCATTATACTATATATGTGAATAAGATAACAAGAAAAACGAATATGTGAAAAGCACAAAGGAGAGAATCGATATGTCAAAAGTATTTATCTTAGGTGGAACAGGGTTTTTAGGGTATTACACAACAAAAGAATTATTGAATCGTGGCTATGACGTGAAAACTATGGCCTTGCCGCCGATGCCAGCTGAAGGACTATTCCCAAGCAACGTAGAAATTCAATTTGGTGATATTAATCAATTGTCAGATGAAGAAATCATTGAATTGCTTTCGGACTGTACTGGATTTATGTACGCAGCTGGAGCTGATGAACGCATTATTCCTGCTAAACCTGCATTGAAGTTCTTCTATGAAGCAAACGTATTGCCTACTCAAAGATTGGCTCGCTTAGCAAGACAAGCTGGCGTGAAGAAATTTGTTGTGTTTGGATCTTATTTCTCTGAGTTTGCAGAGCGCTTCGATGGCAAGTATGACTTGAAGAAACAAGGTTATCCAAATACTCGCTTGTTGCAAGAACAAGTGGCATTTGCGGAAGGCGAAGGTTCTATGGATGTCATGAGCTTGCGCTTACCTTATATTTTTGGCACGATGCCTGGAAGAATGCCTTTATGGAAAATGTTTACTGATCAGATTAAAGGACGTCCTGTTTTCCCTTCCTTAAAAGGTGGAACAGCAATGGTAACGGTAGAACAAGTTGCGGAAGCAGCAGTTGGTGCAATGGAAAACGGAGCACACCGCAAGACTTATGCGATTTCTGCATTAAACATGAAGTTCGAAGAATTTTACAAAATGATGGTAGAAGCATTAGGCCAAACAGAAACGACTCAAATTCCCGTCTTAGAGTTTGAGCAAGTAAGAGAAAACTATGAACAAGTAGACCGTCATGCTGAAGAACAAGGTTTGGAACATGGAATCCATTATGCCTTAACTGGCCAACTACAAGCAGAAGATTTATATGTCGACCCTTCTGACACAATGGATGAACTGGGAATCAAAGAATATGATGTAGTGGAATCCATTCGCGAAACATTGGCAAAGTGTGTAGCCGAATAATTTTAATAAAAAAGACACTTTCTTCTAGTAAGGAAGTGTCTTTTTTCAGCTATAATAAGGTATCAATGATCCCCAATAGGAAGCGGTGGTTTCTGCTATGAAGCGTCTGTGGAAGTTCGTCAGTTTATTCTTCACCTTGTTGATATGGAGCGGGTGTGAGAATAAAGAAGAGGTAAGAACAAGTTCTGGGTACGGCGCTTATTTGAGCTTGATAGGAAGCGATGCTGTCAGAGCTACAGAAGGCAAGAAGAAAGTAGTGTTGGATCCACAATATGTGTCAAAGGAAGAAGTTGCTTCCATCAAAGAAAGAGGTACAGAAGTATATGCGTATTTGAATCTGGGCTCATTGGAGACCTTCCGTCCGTATTATGAAGACTACGAAGAACTCATCTTGGGACCTTACCGCAATTGGGAAGAAGAATATTGGATTGACGTGAAAAACCGCAACTGGCAGGAATTCATTGGAATCACCTTAGCGAATGAAATAGTAGAAAAGGGAATGGATGGATTCTGGGTAGACAATGTAGATGTTTACGGACAATTCCCCAATCCAGAAATCTATGCCGGCGTGGAGACCATACTGAAAGAATTAATGACGCATAAAAAAGCAGTGATCATCAATGGCGGGAATGAATTCGTTCAAATGTATCTGGAAGAGAATCAACAAGTTGATGAGATTCTAACAGGTGTGAATCAAGAAACAATTTTTTCTTCCATCAACTTTGAAGAGGAAACGTTTGGTAAACAGAAGCGAGAAGAGCGGCTGTATTATTTAGAATATGTTACTGAAATGGCTGAACAAGGGAAAGACGTTTTTTTGCTGGAATACACGACGAATCAGCGTCTGTCTAGAAAAATAAAAGAATACGCCGAAGAACGTGGATGGGAGTATTATATTTCTAATTCGATTGAACTGGATGGCGACTGATGAACGAAATAATAGCCTCTGATACGACCAGTAGTCATATCAGAGGCTATTTTACTTATATTTTCAATGAACCTGTCATTCCTTTAACAAATCCTTTTTGCATGAACAGGAATAAAATTAAAGTCGGGATTGTCGCAATGACAATGGCAATCATCTGCATTCCGTAATTCGCTACATAGGAGGCAGAAGTAAGGCCAGAAATTAGCAGAGTCATTGTATATTTATCCTCTGTCTGCAAGAAAATCAAAGGAATCAAGTAACTATTCCATGCGTTCATGAAGGAATATATTGCGGCAGCTGCATAGGTCGACCGCATCATCGGAAATACAATCCGGAAGAAAATGGTGTAGTTATTCGCTCCCTCTATTCGAGAAGAATCGAGTATCTCGTTAGGGAATGATTTGAAGCTTTGACGGAAAAAGAAAATCAAAAACAAGTTATTCACCGTTGGCAAGATGACTGCCAAATGCTGGTTCACTAATTGCAAGCCCGCCATCATCTTGAAGAGGGGAATCACTAAAGCAGCCAGTGGAATCATCATGAAGAGGAGGAACAGAGAATAGATACTCTCACTTGTTCGTGTCCGAAACTTCTCAAAGCCAAACGCTGCCAGAGAAGTAATCAGTAAGCTCGAAACCACGGTAATGAGCGCAATTTTCAAGGAATTCCACATGATTAAAGGAATGTCATAGGCACCAAACAAAGCTTGTAAGTTAATCAGGAGTTGATTTCCGAACGTCAATTTTCCTTCTGCAATCTGATTGGATGTATTTGTAGCACCTGCGATCATCCAATAGAAAGGAAAAACGGAAATGAAAGAGCAAAAAATTAGAAACGTATACTTAAGGAAAGATAAGAATTTCTTTTTCATTTGTTCTCCTTTCTATCTTTAATCTCGGTTTGAGACCTTCAGCTGAATCACGGATAGGACGGCAATAATGATCACGAGAGCCCATGATAGAGTGGCCGAGTAGCCAAAGTTGCTCGTATAGAGGAAGGAGTGGTTGTAAATCAGCTGGGCAGCGGTCAGTGTTTCGTTCGCCGGTCCGCCAGCAGTTAAGTTCACTACTTCGTCAAACAATTGAATGGTTCCAATGGTAGAAGTGATGGTCGTAAAGACGATCACTGGTTTCAGTTGTGGAATGACAATCTTAAATAGTTTCTGGATGCTATTCGCGCCATCAATAGCTGCGGCCTCAAGCGTATCTTCAGAGATATTCTGAAGTCCGGCCAGATAGAAAATCATATTGTATCCCGTCCACCGCCAACACAGAGCGATGATGATTGTCACCTTTGCCCAGAACGGGTTGTTCAACCAATTAATCGGATCATGAATAAGTCCGATCCCCATTAAAGCTTGATTGACGATTCCGCCAATCTGGAACATCATCTTGAATAACACCGCATAAGATACCAAAGAAGTGACACTAGGAAGAAAAAGGGCCAGCTTGAAAAAAGTCCGGCCCTTCAAATTTGGTGAGTTGATTAGAAAAGCTAAGAGCAATCCCAAGAGCACCATAATCGGTACTTGGAAGACTAAAAAAGTAAAGTTATTCAGTAACGCTTTCCGGAATACATCGTCCTGGAACATCCGAACATAATTGTCCAATCCGACAAAAACGGAACTCAGTCCTTGCATACTGTGGAGAGACAAATACAAGGAATAAAAAATGGGATAAAGCAGAAAGACTGTGCTGAGTACCACGGAAAAAATTATAAATGGCCAGACATCTTTCTGATTCCGCAACTTTTCTGGTGTACGGTACGTTTTGCTCATTCGGCTCCTCCTTTACTATTCACCCACCTGCGTTTTGTATTGATTCTCTGCTTCTTCCAGCATCTCATCGAGAGTAAGGCTGCCGTCAAAGTAGCTTTGAATATTCGCACGTAAGGCATCGACTACTGCTTGCGTATTATTTCCATAATCAACAGCAGGAATTTCTGGAATCCACCCGGAGAAATCTTTATAAATTTGAGCATCATTGAAGAATGGGTCTTCATATTGATACGCTTCCCCGGTTTGAGAAGGCAAGTACGTACCAACCGCTCCATTCTCCACTAAAATATCTTGATAGAACTCTTCATTGCCTGCGTAGACACTGTTCAAGAAATCAATTGCAAGCTCTTTGTTTGGCGAGTCATTTAGGACTACCCAGCTCGCGCCGCCTAAGTTGGAGTAGTGTGTGGCGTTCTCTACCGTTTCTAGTTTCGGAATATTGGTATACGCCCACTTTCCGGCTTGATCTTCTGCGGAACGAATCGTTGCGGAGTACCAAATAGCAGAGTTCACTGCGGCAACCTCGCCGCTCGTAATCGCACCAACTGCTTCTGGAGAATAGTAATCTACTGGATTCGCTAAGTCGTATTCGTCAATTTCCTTTAAGATATCAACCATTTCATGCACAGCTGGATTGTCTTTCAAGAAAACATCACCGTTCTCATCGAAATACCAAAGACCAGCAGACTGCATCGCCATTTGAATATAATGAGTTCCTCTGCTTGGAATGAAAGTTAAAAACCATTTTCCTGTTTTTTCTTTTACGTCTTTTCCAATGTCCACAAATTCGGACCACGTCAAGTCTTGCATGTCTTCTTCTGAATAACCAGCTTCACTTAAGTAATCAATCCGGTAATACAGCCCAGCTGCGCCAGAGTCGAAGGGGAGAGCATACACGCCATCATTCACCGTTGCGTTATCGACTTTATAGTCGGCGAAATTGCTGAAATCAATCGTTTCGGATAATTCTGCAAATTTGCCTTCATAGTTGTTCAGATAGTTCTGCAAGTCATAATCGTCCATCAGTACAATGTCCGGTAAGCCTTCCGACACGTTTGAAGTGAAAGCAGCAACCATTTTTTGCTTGGTATCTTCATTCGACATTTCAATGACGTTCACTTTCACATCTTCATTACCGTCATTAATGTAATACTCACCAGCTTTTTCCATAATGGGGATATTGAAGTTCGTATCCCAAGCCCAAACAGTCAGGGTTTGGTCATCTGTACCTTCAGCCGTCTGTGACGAACCTGATTCTGCTGTATCTCCTCCAGAGCAAGCGGTAAGTAATGCAACACTTGCTGCACCATAAAGAAATGAACGAAATTTCTTTTTCATCATCTTCTCCCCCTTATCTTAAATGAACGCGCTTCATATCTGGATTATAACAAATCAATGAGAAGTACCCAGATTTTAACCGCTTGTCCCAGGGGGCTAAATCCGCTAAACTAAAAGAAATAACATTTTATGAGAAAGGACTTTTAACAGAATGACAAGCGACGGACAAACAACGGAAGAACTACTTCAAGAAATTGAATCTTTAAAACGCTTGAATAAGGAATTATTGGATACATTTCATGAAACGGAACGGTTAGAATTTAGTTGGTCCGGAAATCTCGGGCAGTGGTTTTGGGATTTTAGAAGGAATGAAGTGATTTTCAACCCGATGAAGGCAGGAGCGTTGGGCTACACCGAAGAGGAGTTGCCGGAACGAGTCCCCTTTGAATTCTTCACAGATAAGGTTCATCCGGATGACTACGATCGCGTCATGGATCATATGCGTGCGCACTTGTACGGAGAACTGCCTGTGTGGGAAGTGAAATATCGCATTAAAGCCAAAGATGGTTCTTGGAAGGTCTATCAGGACCGAGGGAAAGTAACCGAGCGAAGTGAAGAGGGAAAGCCGCTCTTTTTGAAAGGCATTGTTTTTGACGTAACCGAAGAAGAGCGAGAACGTGAACTATTAAAGGAAAATAATCTTACCTTAAAGAGCAAAATGAAAATTGATTCCCTCACTTCTTTATATACTCGTTCGGTCATGCTATTTGAATTAGGGAAGAGTGTAAATAAAGCGAAGAACTTCGAACAAGCATTGTCCGTCATTTTGCTTCGAGTAGACAACCAAACAACTTATGAAGCGGAATTCGGGACGATTGTTAGTGAGGAGATTTTGAAAGAAATTGGTCACGTCATTAAGAAAGTAGTAGGAGAGCAGTACCTTGCAGGCCGTTCTCGTGAAACAGTGTTCATGGTTATTCTGAACGATAAGAGCGCGAAAGAAGCGTTCGAAGTAGCGGAAGCGATTCGGAAAGAAGTAGCAGACACATTCTTTACGATCCCAAGGAAAGTAACCATTAGTGCAGCTGTTTCCACATTTGAACCAAATCAAACAATCAGCGAGCTGACAGAAGGAACCAGAGAAAAACTCATGAATGCCCAACGTCAGGGTGGAAATGTTACGGTGTTGTAAGATGAAAGCACGAATTACTTGTGAGGTAGTTCGTGCTTTTTGCTTTAACGTAAGTGGACAGTAAAAGGATCGCCATAGGGTAAATAAGTTGCGCCTGTTCCCTCTGGATGACCTGCGGAATAAAATTGCAGGGTGATAGAATCTGCTTCGCTTAATTCTTTTGCAGTAATGTCTGAATATTTTTCTTGAAAGTAAAAATTCATACTCCATTGATCGTCTGTGACTTGGTGATTACCAGTGTTAAAAGTAATGGTTCGGCCTCGATCATCCATACCACGTAATTCAATCAGTTGGTAGTCGCCGCTTTCGTTTAAGAAGGTGGTATTGATCATGCTGATCATGGGATGTGTCCACAAGGAATGAATTTGATACTCCATGTCATCTGTTTTTACAGAATGCTCCATTTCATATTTTTCTAAATACTTAGTCATTTCAGAAAGGGTAGTGTTCCATGAAAACGATGCTGTTCCTTCTATAGGAGGATTACCCTGAACCGAATCAAAGTAATATAAAACCAAATCGTTTATTTGCAAATCCATGGTTATTTCTTCAGACAAGGAGGAATCATCTAAAGGAATTGTGTACAGGACAGAATGAATATTTTTCTCTTCATCAATAAGGCTGCCTGTATTCGAAGCGAGTGTATAAGTTTTGCCATTCAAAGAAAGAGAAAAATCACTAAATCCCAAAAAATGTTCTTCTTCCGATGAACCCTCTAAGTCAACGAGTAGGGAAATGAGAATCTGACGATCGAAATACAAAATATCTTCTACCTTTATTTCTGCTCCATTAATATGAGCTGTTTGATTAACAGAAATGACTGTGTGAGAAGTATCCTCTTGGTTCCCAAACATTTCTGAAAAAGAATAGCGAATCGTTTCTAAGAAAGAGTGAACGGCGCCTTTCACAACAGGCTGACTGCCAAAAATAATCAGTACAATAGCCGCTAAAATAAAAATCGGATATTTTTTTGAAGGAGCGTTTTTCTTTTTTAAATTGTATAGGATACGTTGCTTCTCGAAATGGGTGACTTCTACCTCTTCATATTCAGCAACATTTGTTTTGGTTTCATTTAGTAATTTGTATATTTTGTTTTCACTCATAATGGTTCTCTCCTTTCTTTTGGAAGAACGCTTTCAGTTTTACTTTTCCTCTTGAAATACGATTGTATAAAGCACCTTGCGACAAATGATATTTCTGAGCCATTTCTTCCGTTGTATGATTGGATTCGAGCATATCCTTAAATAATGCTCGATCTTTTTCGTTCAAGGGTTCAAGCAGCTCCGCTAACTGGATTTCCCATAATTCTTTTGAAAATGGTTGATCTGTTTGAGCATAGGCTTGCTCCATTTGTTCATCCCATGAATCGATTGTTAAGTCTTTGCTGTACTTTTTTAACGTATTGATGGAACGATACCGGGCGATTGCACAAATCCAATTCTTAAAGCTAGATTTATTCGAATCATATTGATGAATATGATTCCAAATAGCTAAAAAAACATCGTTTAAGCATTCATCTTGATGATGGGGTAATGCGTATAAGTGCTTGCGAATGATGCTTTTCAATAATGGTGCATACTGATCAATCAAGGTAACTAAACCATCCTCTTCTTGCTGCGATAGCTGGGCAATGATCCATTCATCACTTTTCAAAAAATCCCTCCTCACTCTTCACTATTATATACAATAAAGGAACCCTCATTCTGTCAAAAGGAGTCTCATTTTTTGTAAATGTGCAAGTGAAGTCAAAAAAATTTCTCACTTGTACCATTTTCGTCCAAAACGTGCAAGTGAGCTCTTAAAAAAATCTCACTCATACCAAAATCCTCCAAAACGTGCAAGTGGCGCTAAAAAAAACCCCTCACTTGCACATATAGAGGGAAGCTGGACTTTATTTAAGATTGTAATTTCAAAACTCTCTGCTATAATCCTATATATAGTAAATCAGAGCCAAATAAAACTAAATATAGTACCGCAATTGTTGGTGACATGAAAATGTCTGAAAAGGGAATCCAGTGAAAAGCTGGAGCTGCCCCCGCAACTGTATGTGTGGACGAATTAGCAAACCACTGTATCTAGAGTCTGAGAGGATGAGATATGGGAAGGGCTATAGTAGGACGAAGCACAAGCCAGGAGACCTGCCAGTAATTGTTGTTTCTATTTTTTTCGGGGATGGAGAAAATGAAACGGTGGAACAATCTATCCAGATTTTCTGTCGTTTTCTTTGCCGTTCATCCCGATGAGCGGTTTTTTTGTGTTTAAAGAAAAAGGGAGTGTTCCAAATGTCAAAACAAGTTGTGGTATACAGCAAGCCTGGTTGTGGAGAATGTCAATTCACCAAAAAGTATCTAGCCAAAATGAACATACAGTTTATTGAAAAAAATATAACTGAAGATCCTGCATGGGTAGAGGAAGTAAAGGCACTCGGCTTTTTTAGTCTTCCGGTCGTTCAAGTGGAAGGAGAAGAACCATTTAACGGTTTTCAGCCAGAGCGTTTGAACCAACTGGTGAGCCAAAATGGCTAAAATTGTGTACTTTTCAGTAACAGGACAAACAAAACGTTTCGTTAATAAAATTTCTATTGCTGAAAAAATTGAAATTACACTACACAACCCTTTTATAGAGGTAGGAGAACCATTCATCTTAGTTGTACCAACCTATGTGGCAGAGTTGCTGGAACCGGTATACGACTTCTTAGAAACAGGACGCAACCAAACAAACTGTGTAGGGACGTTTGGCGGGGGAAATCGTAATTTTGCAAACCTATTTTGCTTCACCGTCCGTGATCTGGAAGCAGAATATGGCATTCCTGTACTCCATACATTTGAATTTCAGGGAAGTGCAACCGATGTTGAAAAATTGGAAAAGGAGCTAGATACCATTGAAAACGCAAATCGTTCAACCGAAAAATCGAGTCAGTTATTTTAACTTAAATAATGAGGTAAATATTCCTGTTGATGGAAAAATACCGTTGCACAAGGACAAGGAAGCCGTAAGAGCTTATTTCTTGGAAGAAATAAATCGAAATACGGTCTTTTTCCATAGCCTTGAAGAAAAATTGTCTTACTTAATCGAAGAGGATTACTTAGACGAAGCGACCTTGCTGCCGTATCAAGTAGAGGTGGGAGAACCACTGAACGAGGAGAATCAAGGGAAGAATTATGATTTCCATTTTGTTAAAACGTTATTCAAAAAAATCTATGCCCACAAATTCCGCTTCAAGAGCTTCATGGGCGCATACAAATTCTACACACAGTATGCAATGAAGACGAATGATGGTGAGAAATATTTGGAGCGTTATGAGGATCGGATTGCCTTTAATGCTTTGTTTTTAGCGAATGGAAGCAAACAATTGGCGCTGCAACTTGCGGAAGAGCTCATTACACAACGCTATCAACCAGCGACGCCGACTTTCTTAAATGCAGGCAAAAAAAGACGTGGAGAATTGGTTTCCTGTTTCTTAATTGACCTGGATGATTCCATGCTCTCAATCGGAAGAGGGGTCAATTCCGCGCTGCAACTTTCTAGAAAAGGCGGCGGAGTTGGAGTCAACTTGTCGAATCTGAGGGCAGCAGGAGACCCTATTAAAAAGATTGAAAACGCCTCGTCTGGTGTTGTTCCCGTAATGAAACTGTTGGAAGACAGCTTCAGTTACAGTAACCAATTAGGGCAGCGCAATGGTGCGGGCGCCGTATACTTAAATGTGTTCCACCCTGATATTTATGCCTTTTTGTCTACGAAGAAAGAAAATGCGGATGAGAAGATTCGTGTAAAGACGCTTTCCTTAGGTCTAGTTGTTCCCGACAAATATTATGAATTACTCAAAACGAATCGTCCGATGTATTTATTCAGTCCATACGATGTCGAACGCGAATATGGCCAACCATTTTCTTACATCGACCTGACTCGAGAATACGACAAGTTAGTAGCGAACAAGAATATTAAAAAAACAAAAATTAATGCGCGAGAATTGGAACAAGAAATTTCCCGTCTGCAACAAGAATCCGGTTATCCCTATATTATTAATATTGATACGGTAAACAAAGCGAATCCAGTTGATGGGAAAATTATTATGAGCAATCTCTGTAGCGAGATTTTCCAACCGCAAGAACCTTCCGTGCTGAAGAACGATTTGTCCTATGAAACCATTGGAACGGATATCAGCTGCAACCTTGGTTCAACCAATATTCCGAACTTATTAGAGTCACCTAACTTTGGTTTATCCGTTGAAGTTGCCGTCCGTGCTCTGACTACCGTTACAGAGCGGACTGAAATAGAAGAAGTCCCTACTATTAAAAAAGGAAATGACCTGTACCACACGATTGGATTGGGTGCGATGGGCTTGCATACTGCCTTCGCCCTTCATCAAATGACGTATGGATCGCCAGAATCCATCGAATTTACCAAAACTTATTTTCAAACATTAAATTATTACTCCATCCTTGCCAGCAATAAGATTGCGAAGGAAAGAGGGGAATCGTTTCACAATTTTGAAAAATCAACGTATGCAGATGGTTCTTACTTTATCCCGTATCTGGAATCAGAGTTTACCTTCACGTTTCCGAAAGTTGCGGCTATTTTCCGAAAGGTTCATTTGCCTACTGTACATGATTGGAAACAACTTCGTGAAGAAGTACAAAAATTTGGTCTGTATCACCGCAATCGTTTAGCTATTGCGCCGAATGGATCAATCTCTTATATCAACGAAACAAGTGCTTCGTTACATCCGATTACGCAAAGAATAGAACATCGTCAAGAGAAAACAGTCGGAGCAATTTTCTATCCGGCGCCTTCTTTATCGAATGAGACGATGCCCTACTATACATCGGCGTATGATATGGACCAACGGAAAATTATTGACGTATATGCGGCGGCACAACCGCATATTGACCAAGGGATGAGCTTAACTCTATTTATGAGATCGAAATTGCCGGAAGGTTTATATGAGTGGAAAGAAGGAAAAGGGAATACGTTAACCACTCGGGACTTAAATCGTCTACGGAATTATGCGTATGCAAAAGGAATCAAGTCTTTGTATTATGTACGCACATATACAGAGGATGGGGATATTATCGGATCAAATTCATGCGAAAGTTGCATGGTTTAAGAGAGGGGACAGGGCAATGCATTACCAAGCAATTGACTGGAACAAATTAGAAGATGAACTGGACAAATATACGTGGGAGAAACTAACCTCCCAGTTCTGGCTGGACACTCGAATTCCGGTGTCGAACGATTTGGATGACTGGAGAAGCTTAAGCGAAGAGGAGCGCGAAGTGGTAAACAAGGCATTTGGTGGTTTGACATTATTGGATACCTTACAGTCAGAAGAAGGGGCGAATGTGATGCGTGATGACGTGCGAACAAAACATGAAGAGGCAGTGTTAAACAATATCCTCTTCATGGAATCCGTTCATGCAAAAAGTTACAGTACCATCTTCGTTTCATTGAATGACAACCGGAAAATTGAAGAGATTTTCAATTGGATTCACGAGGACGAACGACTCCAATACAAAGCTCAACGTATCCAGGAAGTGTATCAAACAGGGACAGCCTTGCAGAAAAAAGTGGCAAGTGTCTTTTTAGAATCATTTTTATTTTATAGCGGCTTCTATACGCCGTTATGGTATTTGGGAAATAACTTACTGCCTAACGTGGCTGAGGTAATTAAGTTGATTATTAGGGATGAGTCGGTTCATGGAACGTATCTAGGATACAAGTTTCAGTTGGGATACAACCAGTTAACCGAAGGACAACAGGCTGACCTTAGGGATTGGATGTATGAGTTGTTGTTTGACTTGATGGACAATGAACTGATGTATACAGAAGATTTGTACGATCAAATAGGTTGGACAAATGAAGTGAAAAAATTCATCCAATACAATGCAAATAAGGCTCTGCAAAATTTAGGTTTTGAACCATTCTTCTCAGGAGCAGCTGCAGAAGACATTAATCCCATTGTGATGAACGGACTCTCTACTGATACTGCAAATCACGACTTTTTCTCTCAAGTAGGTTCGGGTTATTTGATGGGAGAAGTGGAAGCGATGGCAGATGACGATTATGACTTCTAAAGGATTGCCTGATCTAGAATCAGAATTACAAAAGTTGATGAAGGCAGATGCCTCATTGGTTCATGAGAATGCGAATAAGGATAGCAAAGTATTCAACACGCAGCGAGATTTAACAGCAGGAGTAGTAGCGAAAACGATAGGGCTTCGAATGCTTCCACCTCATGTAGCACAAGCACATCTGGCAGGAGACATTCACGTTCATGATCTGGATTACAGTCCTTATTCACCAATGACGAATTGTTGTCTAATTGATTTTTCCTACATGTTTGAGCATGGCTTTACAATCGGGAATGCGGAAGTAGAGAGACCAAAGTCCATTCAAACGGCGGCAGCACAGATGGCTCAAATTATTGCGAATGTTTCTAGCAGTCAATACGGCGGTACAAGTGCCGACCGGATTGACGAGTTATTGGCTCCCTATGCCCGAATGAATGAGGAGAAGCATCGTCAAGAAGCCACGAAATGGATAGAACCAGCCAAACGAAGCGAGTATGCTTGGGAAAAAACAAAAAAAGACATCTATGATGCGATGCAGAGTTTGGAATATGAAGTCAATACCTTATACACATCCAATGGACAAACTCCTTTTGTAACCTTTGGATTTGGGTTAGGTACAGATCGATACGAACGAGAAATCCAACGGGCCATTCTCCAAGTCCGAATGGAAGGGTTAGGAAAAGAAAAGCGCACGGCTATTTTCCCGAAACTTGTGTACGGCGTTCGAGATGGAGTGAACCACCGACCGCATGATCCAAATAATGATATCAAAAAAATGGCAGTCCTCTGTGCTACCCAACGGATGTATCCTGACATCTTAAACTATGACAAATTAGTGGAACTGACTGGTTCCTACAAAGCTCCAATGGGTTGCCGCTCCTTTTTGCAAGGATGGAAAAATAAACAAGGGGTAGAAGTAAATACAGGCCGAATGAATCTGGGTGTAGTAACACTAAACTTACCCCGTATTGCCATGGAGTCGAAGGAACAGTTCTGGGAAATCTTGCAAGAGCGATTAAAAGTTGTAAAAGATGCTCTTCTCTACCGAGTGGAGCGAGTGAAAGAAGCCCGTCCGGAGAATGCACCCATTTTGTATATGAATGGGGCTTGGGGAGCAAAGTTAAAACCAGAAGATTCAGTAACCTCGCTATTCGATCGAAAGCGTGCCACCATTTCCCTTGGGTATATCGGCTTATATGAAGTAGCGGCTATCTTTTTTGGAAGGGATTGGGAAGAAAAAGCGGAAGCAAAGGCGTTCACGTTAGAAATATTGGCAGAGCTAAAAAGACACTGTGATAAATGGAGCGATGAACAGCAACTTCATTTTAGCGTTTATTCTACACCAAGTGAAAGTTTAACCGACCGTTTCTGCCGATTAGATAAGGAACGATTTGGAGAAGTAAAAGATATTACGGATAAAGGGTATTATACAAATAGTTTTCATTATGATGTTCGGAAAAAACCAACCCCATTTGAAAAAATAGATTTTGAAAAAGATTACCCAGTATTTTGTTCTGGTGGATTTATTCATTATGTGGAGTATCCCAATATCCAACAAAATCCAAAAGCTCTGGAAGCTGTATGGGATTATTCTTATGATAAGATTGCTTATTTAGGGACAAATACGCCGATTGATCAATGCTTCTTGTGTGGTTTCAAGGGGGAATTTCTTCCAACCGCTCATGGGTTTGAATGTCCAGCTTGTAGAAATCATGATCCAGCAACTTGCGATGTTGTTAAACGGACCTGTGGCTATTTAGGCAATCCACAAAAACGTCCAATGGTAAGAGGACGACATAAAGAGATTACGGCTCGGCAGAAACATATGGAGGAATAGGAATGAGGAACCCAGCACCAAAAGAATGGAAAGACGATGAATGGAGTCAGGGATATATTGCGGACTACAAACCTTTTAGCTTTGTAGACGGAGAGGGGGTCAGGTGCAGCCTCTATGTGAGTGGGTGTCTGTTTCAGTGCCCAGGCTGTTATAATCGGGCAGCACAATCCTTTTCATATGGGCACCCTTATACCCAATCACTTGAAAATCAAATTTTAAGTGATCTAAGTAAAGAATATGTCCAAGGATTGTCTCTTCTAGGCGGAGAGCCCTTTTTAAATACATCTATTATCCTGCCGCTTGTTTCACGGATGCGTGAAATGTTTGGTGATAAGAAAGATATTTGGTGTTGGACTGGCTATACATTCGAAGAGCTATTGGTAGAGACAAGCGATAAGCTGCAGTTATTGGCTGAAATGGATGTAGTAGTAGATGGTAGGTTCAGATTAGAAGAAAAAGACTTAGGCTTGGCTTTTCGAGGAAGCCGGAATCAACGGATTATCAACGTGCCCGCTTCGCTGGAAAAGGGAAGGGTAATCTTGATGGGAGCTTTTCATTCTTCGCCAGAATCGGTATAATGAAAATGAAAGCAAAATATGATTTTGGAGAAACATATGAAAAATAAACTTGATATCAAAATCCTTTCCTATTTATTCGTTATCTTTTTTCTACTGCTGCTATACCGCTATTTCGACTTCTTTATTGAGATAACAGTGACGTTAGTAAGTGTAACGAAGCCCCTTTTGATAGGCGGGTTAATGGCGTACTTATTGAATTTAATCATGGTCCGCCTGGAGCGCAGTGTATTGAAAAAATTGAAAGAACGTTTTTTCTTACTCACTCGTGCAATTAGTATGATTACATCGATTTTAATCGTAAGTCTCGTCCTTTACCTGATTATTAAATTAATCGTACCTCAGTTAATTACGATGTTAACCAGTTTGGTTGGAGGAATTCCGGTATTGGTGAGTCAGATAGAGACCTTGATTGAAAATAGCGACATGGAATTTCTAATTACTTTTGTGGGAGATAACTTAACCACCGACTTCAATAATCTCTCTCAACGTGCATTAAATTTTGCTACGAACAGTGTGAATCAGTTATTGTCTTCCTTTGTTCAAGTAGTTGGTGGCGCAACAAGCGGACTGTTTTCTTTCGTTATTTCGTTTTCATTTGCTATCTACACGCTACTCAGCAAGGAAAAATTGATGAAGCAAATAGCTACCGTTGGACAAGCCTTTTTACCAGTTAAGGTTTATCGACAATTGGCTGCGCTATTTACGATTATTCATCAAACCTTCTCTAGTTTCTTTGTGGGACAAGGCTTGGAAGCCATCATACTAGGAAGCTTGTGCATCATTGGGATGACTATTTTCCGCTTCCCATTCGCGCTAACCATTGGTACATTTATCGGCTTTACTGCTCTTATACCTATGTTTGGTGCCTTGATTGGAGCCGGGATTGGTTTTCTCCTGATTGCCTCCCAAAATTTCACCCAAGCGTTGTTGTTTTTGCTATTCATTATCATCCTTCAACAACTGGAAAACAATTTAATCTATCCACGGGTTGTAGGAACGAGTATTGGAATTCCAGGAATATGGGTTCTTGTTGCGATTACAATAGGTGGAGGAGTAGGCGGAATTGCAGGTATGCTATTAGGGGTACCGGTTGTGGCTACTTTGTATCAGATCGTTCGCATTCTTACCTACAAGAAGTTAGAAAATGAATCGTTAGGACTAGAAGAAAATACTTGATAGAGAACCAGCGTTGCGTTCTGAAACGTGCGTTGGTTTTTCTTTTTTTAAAAAGGATATTCAAAAGAAAAAGGTCGTGTTAAAATTTTCACGAGGTGACGAAAATGAAAGTCCAACAACAGAAAAGATATCACACGTGGAATGAGCATTTAAAAGAAACATTCGGTGAAAAAGTATTCAAGGTCGCGCTAGACGGTGGGTTCGATTGTCCAAACCGAGATGGCACGGTTGCACATGGAGGTTGTACCTTCTGTACCGTATCGGGGTCAGGAGAATTTGCTCAAAGCAGAGTCGATCCATTACCCATCCAAATGCGTAAAGGAATCGATGTCATGCATCAAAAGT
The DNA here is from genome assembly GCF_028863945.1 of Jeotgalibaca caeni. Classification (GTDB taxonomy): domain Bacteria; phylum Bacillota; class Bacilli; order Lactobacillales; family Aerococcaceae; genus Jeotgalibaca; species Jeotgalibaca caeni. The sequence goes on from NZ_JARBEA010000003.1 coordinate 66,948, forward strand.
GGCCGAACACAAAAAAATACATCGCTTATTTCCAGAATTTCACCAATACCCATGCGCCGGTAGACGTGTTGCGACACCGCTATGAACAAGTCGTCAACGAAGAAGGTGTGGTAGGAATTATGATTGCCACCCGGCCCGACTGCTTGCCGGATGAAACGATTGAGTATTTGAGCGAATTGAATAAACGGATGTATATGTGGGTGGAGCTTGGTCTACAAACGACACACGAAGAGACGAGTATAAAAATTAATCGTGCTCATTCTTATGAAACATATCTAGAAGCGGTAGCCAAACTTCGAGCGCATGGAATTCGAGTCTGCACCCACTTAATTAACGGTTTACCAGGTGAAACGTATGAAATGATGCTGGAAAACGTTGAACGAATGGTCCTTGATTCCGATATTCAAGGTGTGAAACTACATCTGTTGCACTTGATGAAAAATACAAAAATGGTACGTGATTATGCCCAAGGACGTTTGCAATTTTTGGAAATGGACACGTATGTGAATTTGATTTGCGACCAGTTGGAGATGATTCCCAAAGAAATGGTTATTCACCGCCTAACAGGGGACGCACCGCGTGATTCGTTGATTGGTCCAGAATGGAGCTTGCGGAAATGGGAAGTGCTGAACGCCATTGATGCGGAAATGGAAAAAAGAGGGAGCTTTCAAGGAATGCGTGATGTGAGAGTTCTCGTTTAAGGAAGGAGGAAGCGTAGTGAAATATGTAGACTTTTTTACGTTCCCAGATCAGGAAGTGGAATTTGATTTTCTTATTAAAATCAAGCAGACGGTCTACAATTCGTTCTACCCATTCAAAACGTTATCGAAAAGACAGTTTGAACGTATTGATTTTGAACCGATTACCATTTTATATGGCGGAAACGGATCGGGAAAAACGACCGCATTAAATGTGATTGCAGAGAAGCTTTCGCTCCAGAGAGAGGCCCGCTTCAACCGTTCCAGTTTCTACGAGAAGTACTTACATTTTTGTGAAGTAGAGTGTGCCCATAAAATACCACCCCAGAGTCGCATCATTACGAGTGATGATGTATTTGACTATATCTTAGATATTCGGACTCTGAATGAAGGAATTGATGAGAGACGAGAAGAGGTGTTCCAGGAATATTTAAGCAACAAGTATGCGAAATTTCAGATGCGCTCTATGGAAGATTATGATCAGTTGCACCAAATCCTGGAAGCGAGAAAGAATACTCAATCCCAATATGTAAGAAATGAGTTAATGGGAAATGTACGCGAATATTCGAATGGGGAAAATGCGTACCGTTATTTTACGGAAAAGATTGAGGATAATGGGCTCTACTTATTAGATGAGTCAGAGAACAGCTTGTCTCCAATCCGTCAATTGGAACTTGCCCAATTTCTGGAGGATTCGGCCCGCTTTTTTGGCTGCCAGTTTATTATTTCTACGCATTCCCCGTTCTTGCTTGCGATGAAGGGTGCTAAGATTTATGACCTGGATGCAGAACCCCTAGACATAAAACCTTGGACCGAACTCTCAAATGTTCGGCATTACTATGATTTTTTCCAAAAGCATAAAGACGAGTTCCAATGAGATTCCAGAGCAGAAATGAACGCCACAATATGTTAGAATAGAATAAATCCAGACCAAGAACACTTTTTGACTGTTGGAAGGTGTTTTTTAGTGTTTATTTTAGGTGCAAGAAAAGGAAGGAATGAGACCGTGTTTGCTATATTAAAGAAACTATCCTGGTTCTTCAAACTCAGGTGGAAAAGTTATACGTTTGGAATTATTGCCTTAATCATTTGTGCGGTACTGTCTGCAGTAACGCCGTTGATTCTAGGAAACATCATTGATGAAATGACGGCGAACACCTTAACTATGCGAGGTCTTGCCATTCAGTCGGGCATGATCCTGTTATTTGCAATTATCATGTATGTACTACGATACGGTTGGCGGACCGCTTTGTTTGGAAATTCGACCTTACTGGAATCGATTATGCGGAACCGTTTGTTTGCTCACTTCACGAAAATGGATCGTCCCTTTTATAATGAGTACCGGACTGGCGACTTGATGGCTCATGCGACCAATGATTTAGCGGCTCTTCGCTTTGTTGCGGGTGGCGGTATTTTGTCCATCACCGACTCCATTTCAATCGGCGGGATTACGTTATTTAGTATGATTTTCTTGGTGGATTGGCAATTGACCTTAACGACCATTTTGCCATTCCCGTTGCTCATCTTTGCAGCACGCTATTTAGGGAAAGCCATTAATAAACGGTTTCGTAAGTCTCTGGAGTCTTTCTCGCAGATGAATAACCAAGTGCAAGAGAGTGTTGGCGGCATGAAGGTGATCAAAACGTTCGGTGAGGAAGAACAACATTATGCGGATTTTGTTAAAGATACCGATTATGTAGTTGAAAAAAATAAAGACGTTTATCAAGTGGATTCAGCCTATACACCTGTCATTGAAGGAATTACCGGTTTAACCTATGTGCTGACATTATTCTTTGGTACCTATTTTATTTCCATTGGTCGCATCACGCTAGGGGAGTTGATTGCCTACTTCAGTTACTTGTCCATGATGGCCTGGCCGCTATTGGCAATTGGTCGGGTGGCGAATACGTTGGAGCGTGGGAATGCAAGTTACAACCGGGTCATGGAACTCTTGTCGTATGAACCGCATCTGAAAGAGGCCAAGAATCCCATTCATACACCTGTAACCGGGGATATTGATTTTCAGGTAAAAGAATTTACGTATCCAGGTGGACAACAAGTTGTTTTACAAGATACCAACTTCCATTTACCTGCAGGGAAAACACTAGGAGTAGTTGGACACACGGGAGCAGGGAAGAGTACGGTCTTCAAATTGTTGATGCGTGATTACGATCAATATCAAGGGCACATTTCCTATAACCAAATCGATGTGAAGCAGTATAGTTTGGATGCCGTGTCGCAAGGAATCGGTTATGTACCTCAAGATACGTTCCTCTTTTCAACAACCATTCGTGAGAATATTCGTTTCGTTAATCCGATGCTGACGCAAGAAGAAGTAGAACATTTCGCGAAATTGGCAGATATTCATGAAGATATTATGCAGTTCCCAGAAGGATACGATACAAAGGTTGGCGAACGAGGTGTTTCCTTATCAGGAGGGCAGAAGCAACGGATTGCGATTGCAAGAGCCTTAGCAACGGAAGCGGAATTCCTCATACTGGACGACGCTCTGTCAGCTGTGGATGCACAGACAGAATCACGGATTTTGGCTAACTTACGTTCCTTACGTCAAAATGAATCAACCATTATTGCGACGCACCGGATTAGTTCCATCATGCATGCAGACGAGATTATAGTTCTGGATAAGGGGCAAATTGTAGAGCGTGGACAACATGCGGAACTCTTACAAAAGGACGGATGGTATCGCAAGATGTACGAAGAACAACAGCTGCAAAGAAAAGTAGAAGAAGGAGGGAAAGAAAATGGCTGAACGAAAAGCTACCTTCACGATTAAGGAACAAGTTCGTATCTTATCTGGCCTGTTCTCTTTTACGAAGCCATACTGGATTCCTTTCTTCCTCTCCATTGTCTTAATGATGGTTATTTCTGGAATCAATGCCTATTTACCAGTGGTCATTCAGCGATATATTGATGAGTATTTATCGGTTAATCAAGCAACCTTAGCTGCTACGATCCGGATCTCTGTATTTTATTTAAGCTTTGTCCTATTGAAAATGGTGGTTGTTTACCTCAAGGATTATGCATTCAAGTTGGCTTCTGAAAAGACCGTAGCGGATATGCGAAATGGGGTTTACCACAAAGTAGTCCATTTGGGGATGCGTTATTTTGACCAAACACCGAATGGTTCGATTGTCTCTCGGGTGACAAATGATACAGAAACAATTAAGGAATTTTGGAATGTATTCTTAACTTTCTTAGATGGATTACTAAATGCAATTTCCATTGGGATTGCCATGTTTGCCTTAAATGTGAATCTTGCCTCCGTATTTCTTGCTTTTATTCCGGTAGTGATTGGATTAATTTACGTTTACCAAAAGTATAGTACACTCATTTATGGAAGAATGCGGGAAGCGCTGAGCCAAGTGAATGCAAAATTAAGCGAATCGATCAGCGGAATGAGTATCATTCAGCATTTCCACCAAGAGGATCGGATGAAGAATGAATTTGATGTAGTGAACCAACAATATGTGGTTGCACGTACAAATATGTTTAAGATGAATGCATTACTATTGATGCCGGCAATTAACTTGCTGGAATCAATCGCTTTGTTCCTGGTGCTGTGGATTTTTGGACTTCGTCATTTAGAAGGGCTGACCGTTGATATTGGGATTGTTTTTGCCTTTACTTCTTATGCCAAGTCATTCTTCCAACCAATTGGAAATATGCTGGACAGTCTCAGTGTTTTCCAAGACGGGCTCGTATCAGGTACACGAGTATTAGAATTGCTCCACCGGGAAGACATCGCACCGGAAGCAAAAGAGGGTGCAACAGGAGACATCACTTCTGGGAAAATTGAGATTCGCAATCTATCCTTCTCTTATGATCAAGAAAAAGAAGTATTGCAAAATATTAATATAGAAGCAGAACCAGGACAAACCATTGCTTTGGTTGGTCAAACTGGATCAGGTAAGAGTTCGATTATTAATGTATTGATGCGCTTCTATGATTTTGAAAAAGGGGAAGTCTTGTTGGATGGACAAAACATAAAAGATATCCCTACACAAAAATTACGTGAACAAATGGGACTCGTATTGCAGGACAGTTTCATGTTCTACGGTGATATCGCCGATAACATTCGCTTGCATGGGAATTATACAGATGAAGAAATTCGCCAAGCAGCAGAGTTTGTCAATGCGGATAGTTTCATCAATGAATTAGAAGGCGGTTATCATACAAAAGTGATTGAAGGTGGCGCAACCCTTTCAACAGGAGAGAAGCAGTTACTAAGTTTCGCTCGAACGATTGTGCGTAATCCTAAAATTCTAATTTTAGATGAAGCAACCGCTAATATTGATACAGAGACAGAGAAGAAGATTCAAAAAGGGTTGGAAAATATGCGCCGAGGTCGTACCACGATCATTATTGCACACAGATTATCTACCATTCGCGATGCAGATAAGATTTATGTATTGCGCCATGGAAATATCATTGAAGCAGGTACGCATGACGATTTAATTGCGCAAAACGGTGTCTATCATGATATGTATCAACTACAAACCTTCCAAGAAAATAAAGACTAAGGGAGCAACAAATGGCAACGAAATTTTATGCAGTTCGCAAAGGCAAGAAGCCGGGAATATATCGGACATGGCCGGAAGCCCAGAAACAAATTATGGGCTTCTCAGGAGCAGAGTTTAAGTCATTCCCCACTGAAAGAGAGGCACAGGATTTTATTACACCTCCTGAACAAGTTGCAGTCGATTGGGCAGCTGCCGATACAATCGAAGCATATGTGGACGGTTCCTTCGACCGAATTAGCAACCGCTACAGCTATGGCGTTGTAATTGTAAAAAATGGGGAAGTGCTGGATTCTTTTTACCAAGCTGGGTCTGATTCACGCTATCTAGAAAGTTTTCAAATAGCAGGAGAAGTATTTGGCGCATTAGCTGCTATTCGTTGGGCAATCGAACATAACTATCGTGCCATCCAGATCCGCTACGACTATATGGGAATTGAACAGTGGGCGTTGGGAATGTGGAAAACAAATAAACCTGTTTCGAAAGATTACGTTCAACAATTCAAAGAGTTGGCCCCACAAATTATGGTTCGTTTTAAGAAGGAAAAAGCCCATACTGGGATAGAATATAATGAGTTAGCCGACCAATTAGCCAAAAAAGCCTTACAAAAATAAGAAGCAATGGAAGCATAGAAATGGGAGTGGGAATCGCTCCTATTCTATGCTTTTTTATTATTTAATTCTAATCCGAAATAATTTGAATTTTGGTTCATGCTCCTGTAAGATAAAACTACTTTTAGACAATAAAAATGAGGTATGACAATGAGAAAAAAATTAGTCTCTTTGCTAATTGCTTTCGTGGGTGTGGCATTGTTAGCGATTCCTATTTATTCTCTGCAGTTAGAATATGAGAGTCAATATCGTGAAAATGCCAAGACAGCGGCAGCGCAAGAATTGAGGCGGATCAAGGAAGTGATTCAAGCCGACTTAAAATTTAGTTTGAATTACGCTCATTTTCTAGAATTAGTGATTAAGCAGAACCCAGACTTTGCAGATGAAGAACTGGGAATTTATGCTGAAATGATTACTTCAGAGAATCCCCTTGTAGATACTGTCTTTTTTACGAGAAAAGGAATTGTTGACTTTATCTATCCTTTGCCTGAAGGTGGGCAGGAACTCTTAGGTGGCGACATCTTCAAAGACCCGACCAGAATTGCCAGTCTCCAGTATGCGATTGAAAATCGTACTGCTGTCACACAAGGTCCTTTAATTGAAGAAAATATGCGCGTATACAATCGTCAACCTATCTTTATCGAGGATGAGTTTTATGGTTTTGTTTCGATTAGTGTTGATTTCTATACTCTGTTAAAAGAAAACGATGTAACAGAAGAAAAAGGCGAACTCTCTTTAGCCCTTCAAGTTGATTCTCCCTATAGTGAAGTTCCTCCAGAAGTTGTTTGGGGAGACCCTTCTGTACTGGAAATTGAGCCCGTTACAGAAGTAATTGAATTTCCAGGTGAAGAGTGGATACTGGCAGCTTATCCGAAAACAGGCTGGGACGTGTTGCCTCGCCAATTTTTCTTTCAGTTGCTACCTTATTATATTTCCCTCATCGTCTTTTTCTTAACCGTCTTTACCTTTGTTTTCCTCTATTGGGATCGTCGGGAGAAAGCTTACTTCGATGGCTTAACTCAAACGCTTAATAAGGTTCATTTTGAACGGTATGTGGATATCCAATTGAAGCTAAATCGTGGAAACGATGCGATGTTGCTTGTCGATTTGAATGAATTTAAGAATATTAATGATACGTATGGACACAGCGTTGGAGACAAAGTGTTGACCGATGTATCGGAACGAATTCGAAAAACGCTTCGCACTACGGATAAGCTTGGCCGCATAGGTGGAGATGAGTTCATGGTCTATTTAAAAGATGTAGATTCAGAAAAGAATCTAGCACTAATTCAACAAAAAATTTATGAAGCGATGAAAGAACCGTTTATTTATCGCTATACCTACTTGCATGCCACTCTTGCCATCGGTGCTGTCATGATTCCGCCAAACGCAACCTTCCAACAAGTTTATGAAAAAGTAGATCGCAATATGTACATCCAAAAGACAGCTATAAAAGAAGCCCATAAGAAAACTTAATTCTGGTCATTTAGAGTCGATATATTGAATAGAAGTTAATAAATCTTTATAATCGAGAAGTAAGCGTCAGTATTTCTTTTACCCAAACGTTTATCTCATAAGGAGAGGTTTTGTCGCGATGTACCGAAAAGAAATTGAGGATTTGTATTTTGTCTACCAACCTATTGTAAAAGTGTGTTTGGCTGAAGATCGAGAAGTGCACGCGTACGAAGTTTTGTTGCGTAGCAGAAAAACGAATGGGTTTCCTTTAGAACTATTTATGAAGTTGATTCATACAAATGAAGGAAATGCAGTACTCTTAGAAAAGTGCATGGAACTAATTGCCACTTATTTCTCTGGAACCGAGAAAACCCGAGTATGCTTGAATTTACACCAAGATCAACTGTTACATTCGTCTACTTGGGATTATTTAGAAAAAATGACGCCCTACAGTGAACGCTTAGTTTTAGAAATTACGGAATTGCCTCCCTATTATTTGCGTTATACAGATAACCAAAATAGTTTAGACTTAAAATCAGTGATGGGACGAATTAAATCGTATGGATTCCATATTGCACTCGATGATATTTCTAGTGGTCAAAACACAATGTTGACTGCAATTGAAAATATCCATAACCTATCTTACGTGAAATTTTCCTTATTACCCTTTCGTAAAATGGAAGAAACCTCTCTCTTTCTGTTTTTGAAGGCTTGGCAGCATACGGTTAATCATTATGGTATTTGTTTTATTGTGGAGGGTGTAGAAGACAAAGCGTATGCTAAAAAATTAATGGAAATTGGTGTCTTGTATCAACAAGGATATTATTGGGGCCGAGGTAAAGAATTGACGAGTTAAAAGGAGAGGTGCGTTGCGCCCCTTTTTTTGTGTCATTTATTAAGGAGAAAAAAGATGAAGATTAGAAAAAAAGTAGTTTATTCCTTGGCGTTTCTTTTTTCAATTGTCTATCTCACGTGGCGAGGGTTATACACCTTGCCGTTTCAGGAATCATTATTTGCGATTGTCTTTGGAATACTGCTATGGATAAGCGAAATTGTATCAAACTTTACTGCCGTCATTTTAATTTGGAGCAAAAATAAAGCGAAAGAAATTAAAAAACCAGTCGTTTCTAACGAAGATTACCCAGACGTTGATGTGTTCATTGCGACCCATAACGAGGAAGAAGAATTGTTGCTGAAGACCGTGAATGCAGCGGTGCGCATGGAGTACCCAGATCAGAGTAAGGTTCATATTTATTTGTCAGATGATCAGAATCGCCCTGGAGTCAAAGCTTTGGCCGAGAAATTTAAGATTGGCTATATTGGTTTGACAGGCAATAAGCATGCTAAATCAGGAAACTTAAACAATGCGTTAGCACAAACGGATTCTCCTTTAGTGGCTACCTTTGATGCAGATATGATTCCGTATTCGGGCTTTTTGATGGAGACGATTCCTTATTTTATTGCGAATCAAAAGGAACGGGAAAATAATACAAATGTAAAACCTCTTGGGTTCATTCAAACTCCGCAAAGTTTTTACAATGCAGATGTATTCCAGTTTAATTTATTTTCTGAAGAAACGATTCCAAATGAACAGGACTTCTTTTCCAGAGAAGTAAACGTATTGAATAATGTGTATGATGCTGCCATTTATACGGGATCGAATACGGTGATTGCTAGACGAGCGATTGAGGATGCGGGCGGGTTTCCGACCGATACAATTACGGAAGATTTTGAATTAGGTGCTCTCATTAATAGTAAAGGCTATAAAAGTATCTCCACCACGGAACCGATGGCAAGCGGGCTTACGCCAACTGATATACCGAGTATGCTGAAGCAACGGATACGTTGGGGGAGAGGGGTTGTGCAAAGTATTCGCAATTTGAAAATCTTCCGCAATAAGAACCTTTCCTTGCAGCAAAAATTAATTCTCATGAATAGCTACTTGTATTGGTGGTCATTTGTTAGACGACTGCTGTATATTTTAGCACCGATTCTTTTTACTGTTTTCAGTATACGTGTGGTGGATACGGACTTTTGGACTCTGCTTCTATTCTGGTTGCCGAGTTATTACTTCCTTCATCTAGCGCAACAGGATCTTTCTACAAATATCCGGACGCAACAGTGGGGAGAAGTACAGGAAACGATTTTGGCACCCTACTTATTTATTCCGGTGTTCTTGCAGTTTATTGGGATGAAAGAAACGAAGTTTAAGGTTACGAACAAAGGGGCTACTCAAGCAAAAAAAGATTTGTTGTATGTTTTGCCACATCTTGTACTATGGGTGTTGACGGTTATTGGGATTGTGAGATTTAACTATGGAAAGTTTGGTTCGGAGATTTTTTATGGAAGTGTCATCACATTCTGGCTGTTTACACATTTGTTTAACCTTACTTTTTCCGTGTTATTTTACTTAGGTAGACCGGTTTACCGTAAAACGGAACGATTCTTGGCTCATCACGAGCTAACAGTGCAGGCGGGTGCAAAGGAGTACCACTTCCAAACGCATAATATTTCAGAAAATGGTCTGTCTTTCTTAACAGAGTCACCTATTTATTTCTCGGATTCTATGCCGCTGCTCATTACGATTACTAAGGAAAATTATACTGCTCACCTAACAGGAAGCGTTGTTCGTGTAATCAAACAAGGAAAACAGTGGCTATATGGGATTTCTTTAGAAGAGATACCGGAGCACGACTATTTGGAATATTTGCAAATCATTTATGACGGCTTCAACAAGAGTTTGCCGCAGTTTCGTGATGCATGGATGACACCATTTGAGCATTTCTTTGCGAATATTAGCCGAAGATTTGCTCGCTTTAAAGGGCCATCCGCTCCTTTAAGTACATTTCCGATCATTGCAATAGAAGAGCCGGTACAGGTGAATGAAGAAGAATGGCTCCTTCACTCGTTTAATTATCAGACAATGGTAGTTTCAACGGAGTCGGAACAAGCTGCCCCAGTAGCGATTGAGGTGGAAATAGACCAGGTTCGTTTTGACCTGGAATTTATGGAAGAACTTCCGGGGTATAAGTGGCAGTATCGTGTAAAGAACTTGGAGCAGTTGATTGCTTCAGAACAATTGGATCAACTACTGGCGAAATGGACGCAAGAAGTAGGAGGGACTTATGATTCTAACTACGCTACGACTTAGTATTTTTATTCTGTCGCTGTATGGATATGCCGCATTGTTTGCATTCCGTTTAGGTTTTCATAAACAGATGAGCTGGATCGCCAGTATTTGTGCCCAAATCTTGATTCTTTATGCGGGTGCTTACCTGGGCTTCTTACCAATAACAGGATGGGTTTTGTTTGCTGTCGGAATGATTCTTTCTCTCTATTATTTTATTAAAGAGAGAAGATACCGATTTTTTGAAATAAACTTTGTGACCATTGGGATGACTGTTTATTTTGTGGTGTTTGCGGGAACACTTTTGCAGACGTACTTGGAGCATTATGACAACTATTCCCACTGGGCAATCATTGTGAAGTTTCTCTATACAGAAGGTCGTTTGCCAACTGCAACTGACTCGATCATCAGTTTTACTTCTTATCCGCTCGGTAGCTCCTTGTTTGTTTATTACACGACATTAATTGCTGGATTCAGTGACCAGATTATGTTGGTGGGCCAATTCATCCTTATCATCAGTAGTTTGTACGCTCTTTTTGTGATCTTGCGTGATCGCAGACGCAGGTTGATTACCGCGATGATGTTTACCTTTTTTGCGGTATTTAATCACTTCAATATTGCTATTCGCATCAACAATCTATTAGTGGACTATTTGTTGGCAGTCCTTACCTTAGCAGGGATAGCTGGATTGTTCCACTTGCAAAAAGACAGCAAACGAATGGCTTGGTATTTGGTTCTCATTGTCGGGACCTTAAGTATGATTAAAAATAGTGCCCTATTCTTTGTCGGGGTGTTATTTCTCTATTATCTCTATCTGTTGATAAAAAATCGCAAACAGTCAAAAAATCATTCCCGGTATTTTGGGATAGGGGTTGCTGCTTTAGTAGCGAGCATGCTGCCGTTTCTAACATGGTTGGCACATGTGAGGAGTAATTTTCCACAGTCGAAGCATGAAGTAAGCCTATCTGCCTACCAGCAGATGTTTGAGCAAAAGGATTACGCGATTCTAGAACAGATTACGGATCTCTATGTTTCTACAATTACCGATTTTTCTATTCTATCTACCCAAGGAATTCTTTTGGTGAATGTATTGTTCATCGGAGGGTACCTGATTATTCGCTGGGGATTCAATCGGAAAAATACGCTGCTTCGATATGCGGTAGCAACAAACGCAATGATTATCGCCTATTACTTCGGAATTTATTTGATGTTCCTGTTTTCAATGCCAACAGAAGAAGCTCTGTACTTGGCCGGATTTGAGCGCTATGCATCCACAATCGTCATTCTGGCATTGGGAATTTGTATGCTGGTACTGGCTCGGGAAATTGATTATACATTCTATGAACCGATTGTCGTCAAGCGTAATTACCGCAGCTATAAGAACATCAGAACGAAAAAGATCTATCAATATACCACCTTGTTCCTGATATTTGTTGCGACCTTGCTCTTTCTCTCAGAAAACAATGGGATGCGATACAACAATGCCAACTTCGCCGATTCAGTTCCTGCTCGATTTTCCCAAGTAGTAGGTAATGAGATGAAGCTGAATGAACAACGCTACTTGGTTGTGACGACCAATAAGGAAGCAGTGGAAAATTACCAAGTCGGTTTTGTGGGAACGTATTTCCTTTACTCCCCGCATGTCTTCGGGCGTGAAGACTTTGTGATGGATCAGGAGCCTTTTATAGCATTGCTAGAAGAGTATGATAAAATCGTCGTCTTGGAGGAACATTTTACCTTTAATGTGATGATGGAACAAAGCTTTGAAACTTCTTTACAGCCCGGTGTTTATGAAGTAGCAGAAATTGTGAATCAAACGCTCACCACAGAATAAACGACAGAGAGCGTTTTTATTTTGGGATGTCTTTTGAGAATGATAAACTATGTTTATTAAAAGACGGGGAGGAAGAGATTCATGAATCATAATATTCCAAAGGTTACATTAAATGATGGACATAAAATCCCACTCATTGGGCTAGGGACGGTAGGAACAAAAGGGGCATCCGGCGTTCACGAGTTGCTTAGTGCCTTTGAAAAAGGGTACCGTTTGATTGATACTTCCACAAATTATGAAAATGAAGGAACAGTCGGCGAAGCAATCCGTCGAAGCAGTATTCCGCGTGAACAATTCATTATCAGTTCTAAACTACCTGGCGCGCATCACAAGCATGATGAAGCCATTTATATGATTCAAGAACAGCTCTATCGAATTGGTTTGGCATACTTTGACAAGTATTTGATTCATTGGCCGAATCCAAAAGATGGCTTGTATCCAGAAGCGTGGAAGGCATTGGTCCATGCCCAAAAGTATGGCTTGATTCGAACCATCGGGGTTTCAAATTTCTTGCCAGAGCACTTAGAAAGAATTATCGATGAAACAGGGGTTGTTCCTGCCACAAATCAGATTGAACTGCATCCGTACTTCAACCAAAGAGAACAACGCCAAGTCCATGAAGAGTTGGGCATCATCACAGAATCATGGAGTCCTTTTGGTAGAGGGAAGAATGACGTGTTTAGTGACGAGGTTATTAAAACCATTGCTGAAACACATAAGAAGACGCCTGCTCAAGTGATTCTACGCTGGAATGTCCAGTTAGGTAACATTGCGATTCCAAAGGCAGGTACGGAAGAACACCAAGAACAAAACTTACAAATTTTTGATTTTGAACTATCTACCGATGAGATGTTCCAGATGAATAGCTTAAATAAATCAGACGGCAGGATTGATAATCAAGATCCGGCTGAATACCATGAATATACATAATTTCTTTTTTGTTAAGGCTAATGAGCGACGTCTTTCTCGGCAGTTGGGGTACTTAGCCAACGGACGAGTTTTGGATGGAAGTGTTTCATGAACCAACCCAAAATTTTGCCGATAAATACAGAAGCAAACACCGTGACGATACCAATGGAGCCAAAGGAACGCAAGAAAATAAGACATATTAATCCGGCGACAATTACGTTTATGACGTCTCCAGTAATTTTTGCTTTTCCAAACGGCATGTGGAGTTCACGGCTGATGACTTTTGTTAATTCATCATAAGGCATCAAGGTAAGTTTCGTGCTCGAATAAAGGAATAATCCACCGGCTACTAGAAACAGGCTGATGGATAAATACAAACCCTGCACGATGAGGGATGTGTGTACGGGAATCCACATGTCAATCAAGCGTAAGCTCAAGTCTATGAAAAAGCCAAATAAAAAAGCAATCACCATTTGGATGAGTGCATCTTTCCATTCAAATCGCTTCGCCAAGATCACTTGAATAATAATGAATAGTAGATGGGTCAAGATTGTAGTCATGCCAACTGTTATGCCGGTAGTCAGTGAAACGGCATAAGCGAGGGATGAGACAGGTGAGACAGCAAGGTTAGCAACAATCGATAGGCTTACCCCAAATGATAATAGAAATAGGCCGACCACATATAGTCCAAGTCGTTTTAATCGGAACGTTTTTTGAATCACAATCATCCTCCTCCATTTGAATCCAACTAAGCATATCATAGAAGATGGATTTAGATAAGGAACATAAAAAAACTCCAGTTGATACATAAACGGAATTTATGTATCAACTGGAAGAAATGGTTACTGTAAGAACTTCTCCCAATCACCAATGCATCCAAGTCATCCGCATACCCATTGTCCCCAAACTTGCCTGCTCAGATTGTAGCCGTTTCTTCACGGTTCCGTTAAAGCTCGCTCCTGATTCTTTCAAACGAATCATGCAATAACTGCAGCGATTAAGCCAGCTTTCATATCATTGGTATCACGTCCATATATTCAGAAAATCCGAGCGCTTTACCAGGATTACTTCCTTCTCAAGTAGCGATCAGCTGATTCCGACCCGGAGCAAATTCAACTTGCTCACAGGGAATTCCATAATGTTCAAATATACGCTATAAGTGATCAGCCACTAACTTTTCAACGCCCAATACAATTTTGATTTCGACGACTTCTTTTAACAACTGCAATGCTTTTTGATTATCCAAGAAAAACCCTGTCGTTTTATATGAAAACACAAGCTAAAAAAAGCGCAAAAAGTCACTACCCATGGTATCATGTAGGTGTTAAAATTTTAAATTTTTAGAGGGCTCTTGTTCTGTTGCCGCAGACCGAGAGCTTTTTCCT